>JAHITG010000168.1 GCA_018817865.1 Spirochaetota bacterium | reverse complement strand
GACCGTGCCAATGGATTCTACTATATTAAATCCGGGGAAATAAGTATCTTCAAAATGGATCAGCAGGGAAAGGAAGTGCAGATCGATCACCTCGAGCAGGGAAACTATCTCGGAGAAGCAATTCTTTTCGGGTCTGATACATTCCCGGTCTATGCAAAAGTGACAAAAGATACCGAACTCCTCTTTTTTCCAAAAGAGAGGGTATTGAATGAGATCAATAAAAACCCGAAAGTGGCACTTCATTTTCTTACCCTGCTCTCTAAAAAATGCATTACTCTTAACAGACGTATTGAAATACTCTCCATGAAAACCGTCCGCCAGAGGCTGATCCAGTATCTGATCACAAGATGCGGAGGGGACGGGAACTGCTCCTTGGAATTAAAGATCAAAAAGAGTGAACTGGCAAAACTCCTGGGAACGATAAATGAAACTTTGTCAAGGAACCTGAAACAGCTGCAGGATGAGGGATCGATCATAGTTGAAGGCAGAAAGATACACATCAAAAACTGTCTGGCTCTGAAAAATGAAATTGAGAATTTTTGACTTAAGTCAAAGACATTTTTTCACTTTTCCTTATATTTACAATAAATCGAACGGGAAGTACATTTATTGTATGATACCGGAAAAGGAGAATATAAAATGGCAAAACGAAAAATAATCGAATAGACCGCGAAAAATGTAATGGCTGCGGTCTTTGTACCACTGCCTGTGCTGAAGGCGCTCTGGTCCTGGACAAAGAGAAGAAAGCAGTGCTGGTGAAAGAGATCTTCTGTGACGGAATGGGAGCCTGCCTTGATGTCTGTCCCGTGGATGCCCTTCATATTGTTGAGAGAGAGAGCGAAGAGTATGACGCAAAAGCCGCTTTTAATCATGTAAAAAAGACTAAAGGTAAAGAAGCCGCCCATAAGGTACATGGTGCACCCTTCGGGCACTCCGCAGAAGAATTCATACAGGAGAAAGGGAAACCTCTGGCATGCGGATGTCCCGGAACAATGGCGCAGGAGATCAAAAAAGGGAAAGATCCTATTGCCGTCAAAGAAACAACTTCGGGAAGTATCCCCTCGGAGTTGAGCCAGTGGCCCATTCAGTTACATCTGGTTTCACCCCAGGCACCCTATTTTAATGAATCCGATCTTCTGATAGCAGCGGACTGTACCGCCTTTACTCTCGGATCTTTTCATCGGGACCTGTTAAAAGGAAAGAAACTGGTTATAGCATGTCCCAAACTGGACCAGACAGAAACGTATATAGAGAAGATCTCTGAGCTCTTAAAAAACAACAAGATCTTTTCATTAACAGTGGCTATCATGACTGTACCCTGCTGCAGTGGTCTGAACCAGATCGTGGAGCAGGCTGTCCAGAAGTCAGGCAAGGATATTGCCATTAAAAAGATCGTGATCGGACTCGATGGACAGATCCGGTAGGATATTGAAGGAGAACAAGCGATCCACCCGAAAATATCTCGAGAGATAAAGACCGTAAAAGCCATGATCCGGATGTATTGTGCAGATAAGAACCATAGGAGTGGTTCCCTCTGCAAAGACTGTAAAAAATTAGCAGACTATGCTAATGATCGGCTCCAAAAATGTCACTATGGATATTTAAAACCGACCTGCCTGCAATGCACGATCCACTGCTATTCTCCTGTGATGAAAAAAAAGATCATTGAAGTGATGCGGTATGCCGGCCCGAGAATGGTACTGAGACATCCTGTTCTGTCATTCTTCTACTTAAAGAATAAGTTCTTCAATAGAGCCAATAATAAAATGCAGAAAAAAGGAGATGACTAATAAAATAAAAAGAAGCAACCGAGGAAATAAAGAATACCCCCCTATTTTTTTAATTTATAATATTTTCTCTCATAGATCAATTCTCTTACTTCATTGATCTTATCTGTCGGGTATTTACAGGCCCCCTCCTCACATAAATAAACAGTCATCTCTTTGTTTAAAGATTTCTTGTCCTTTAATAAAGGAATTACCGTCCTTTTCGATGAAGATGTAAAGCCCAGCACTTTATTGGGAAGATAGGTATCATAGATCAATAGTAATACTCCGGATCCTTTAAGCTCTTTCTGATCTCCTGTAAGGACGATCTCTTTAACATTGTCTGTGTAAAAATCCAGTGCTATAAGCATCTGGGAAAGTCCCCCCGGGTAGGTCTTAAAAAACTTTCCTGTCAATTTAAAGATCGATCCGGCTTTATCTTTGTAGTCTTTCTTAAATGAAAAATGAAAAAGTTTCATTAAATTTAATGCTGAGACTGCATTAGCATTAGGATTAGCACTATCATATAGATCCTTTTTTCTCAGGATGATATTCTTCTTCCCGGCAGCAGAAAAATAGTACCCTCCTTCTTTATTGTCCCAGAACAGATTATCCTGTACCTTCTGCAGCTGAATAACCCATGTGATCCATTCTTCGTTAAAATCTGCTTCATAAAGATTGATCAATCCGTTTATCAGATAGGCATAATCATCCAGGTTCCCTTTGAACCTCGACTCTCCATCACGGTACCTTCGCAGGAGGCTCTTATCTTTGTATAATTTTTCCTTGATAAAATAAGCAGCTTTTTGGGCAGCCTCTAAATACTTATCCTCATGCAAGACCTGATAGGCCTTAGCCATAGAAGCGATCATCAATCCGTTCCAGGCTGTAAGGACCTTATCATCTTTTAAGGGAGGAACTCTTTTATTACGATGAACAAGTAATCTCTTGTTTATTTTTCCGGAAATGTCATTGGATTTAAGTTTCCAATTACTTGTTTGCGGAAATGTGAATATATTCTTCCCTTCGAAATTACCCCTCTCAGAAACACCATACATCCCTATTAAATGATCCAGTTCCTTTTTGTCCAGCAACTTCTTTAACTCCTGGAATTCCCAGGTATAAAATTTTCCTTCCTCTCCCTCACTGTCCGCATCCTGAGCAGAATAAAATCCCCCCTCTTTATGCGTCATCTCCTTTCTGACATAATCCAGTATTTCACGGGCAACCGAAGAGTACATTCGATCACCTGTTATCTGAAAAGCTTCCAGATAGGTCCAGGCTAAATTCGCATTATCATACAGCATCTTTTCAAAATGCGGAACGATCCAGGCTTCATCCGTAGAATACCGGTGAAATCCCCCTCCCAGGTGATCATAGATACCACCCCGGGCCATTGCATTCAATGTCTTTTCTACCATATTAAGAGCCGGCTTCTCCTTCGTCCTGGCATATACTCTCATCAGAAAGTTTAATCTCATGCCAGGGGGAAATTTTGGGGCACCTCCGAACCCGCCATTGCTGTGATCAAATTCCTGAAGAAGCTGCTCATAACCCCGGCGTAATATGTTCTCATTCAAGTCTACCTCTACATCAGCAGTGATCCTGTCTGATCTCAAATGTTTTAGAATATTATCACCGGATGTAATTATCTTTTCCCGGTCCTTTTCCCAGATAGACTGAACCTCTTTTAGAACCGATAGCAGCTGAAATTTCGGGAAATAGGTCCCTCCAAAAAACGGTACAAGCTGTGGAGTTAACACCACTGTCATGGGCCACCCGCCCCTGCCGGTCATAGCCTGTACGGCATCCATGTAGATGCTGTCCAGATCTGGCCGTTCCTCCCTGTCCACTTTGATACTGATAAAATATTTATTCAAATATGCAGCAACCTCCTCATCCTCAAAGGACTCTCTCTCCATCACATGGCACCAATGACAGGTAGAATATCCGACAGACAAAAAGATCGGTTTCTCCTCTTTTTTTGAAACTTCCAGGGCTTCATCCCCCCAGGGGAACCAGTTCACAGGGTTGTGGGCATGAGCAAGAAGGTATGGACTTTTTTCATTTTTTAATCTGTTTGTATTCATATGGATCTTCCCTCTGCTTTTATTTTTTGCGTGACAGGTTAAAAATAGAATAAAAACAATAAAGATGACTATTCTTGATCTCACCCTTTAAATGATCCTTTCATCATTATCAGGATCTCCCGAATATCTCTCTTACCTTAAAATAAAAGATCAATGACAATATCTTCCATCCGGCCAGAATAACCCCTTTTACGGTTCCGCTGACTTTGGATGTTCCGATCCGGTTCCGGTACGGTACATCGATCTCCCGGATCCGCAGATTCTTCTGGATCGCCTTGATCTGCATCTCAATTGTCCACCCGTAATTTTGGTCTTTCATATCCAGTTTATCTAAAGCATCCCGCGTAATAACCCGCATCGGCCCCAGATCCTTATAGGAGAATCCCCAGAAGAGCCGGATCAGACCCACTGCCAGTTTATTCCCGAAATATTGTGGAGGAGTTAATGCACCTTTTTCAAGGAGCTCATTAAACCTGTTGGAGAGTACAAGATCAGCTTTTCCTTTAAAGATCGGATCGACCAATAGGGGGATCTTATCGGGATAATCACTGTAATCCGCATCTAAAAAAAGAATGATCTCTTCATCCTTTAATTGTTTTATTCCTTTCAGACAGGCAGCGCCATACCCTCGATGCCATTCATGATATGCATCCGCACCGTACTTTTTTGCGACCTTAAACGTATTATCCTTTGAACCGTTATCCACAACGATCACCCTATGCACAAGATCAGGGATCTCTTTCAGAACATATGGTAGGGCCTCTTCTTCATTAAGAGCCGGAATGATCACTGCTATTTTTAATCTGTTTTGCATAGCTCCCCTTTAATATATCATATAATAGTAAAGAATAAAAAGGCAGATACTGCAGGTAAAAAAAGAGAAGGTTCTCCTGCCAGATACCCACAGCCTTGTACTTAATAAAGACGTAATAAGAAATAGAGATAATACCGATCAGATAGGCTGTGGACCATCTCTGATAAAAGACAAAGAACGGGATCAGCCAGAGAACATACCACGGAAAGAGTGCATTATTAAATAAAAGCGCACTCAATATCGTTAACTCCAGTTTAAGGAGCAAGCCGGATCGTAATTTAAAATATATCAGGAACAGTATTAAAGCCAGGGTAAGTACTGAAAAGTATCTTGCATACATCCCGAATATATTGATAAAGAACCTGTGCAGAAAACCATTGAACTTCCATCTGTGATTATAAAGGATAAAGGATTCAAAGATATACTTTCCTGCTCTTATATAAGGAAGATAAAAAAGCAGTATAAGAAAAATAAAAAAGAGGGATTTACCGAGAATATCTCTGTACATAGATGCCTTATTCTGCAATTCTTTTGAATACAGTTTTCGGATATAAAAGATCAGAAAAACCGGAACAGTTATGATCGTTATATACTTTACCATGATAGAGGCCACCAGTAGAAAAATAGAAAAATAAACCTTCTCTTTTTTAAAAAAATAGATCGCGCCAAAAAGCAGTCCCAGTCCCGCAATATCAATATGAGTACCCAGAAAACCCTCCAGGATAACCAGAGGACAGAGCAGATAGACAGAGAGGTATCTCTTATCCTTTAAAAGAAGTAACAGGAAGAGAGCCGTCAGGATCTCAAAAAAAAGATAGATCGATTTTAAAGCGATAAAAGAGTCAGCCTTAATGCTGTAAGAGAGAAAAAAGATCATCTGCGCCAGGGGAGGATAAACCGTCTTGTATCCCTTATGATTGATCCCCGGATAGATCACTTTATTTCTGAATGATTCCAGCTCACTGCTGTCAGGGGGATAAAGATAGGGATTTATATGATTCGCCTGGATCTTTCCATCCCAGATGTACCTGTTCGCATCACCGGAAAAATCCGATAAACTGCTGTCAAAAAAAAGAAGCCGGAGGAAGAGGGCAAGGGCAACAATGATCAGCAGGTTTATTTTTGCTCCTTTTTTAAGCACAAAAATAATTCCAAAATAGATCAAAAAAAGGATCAAAGTTAACCCAATCTTATACTGGATATACTGAAAGAGGCCCAGGTATCTGAATAGTATAAAAAAGATAACAAGCAGGGATAAGAAAATATAAAGAAGTATATCTGATTTTTTCACTCGTAATCCTTAAAGTTTTATTCAGGGGGAGCTTTCTCTTTTAACAGCGCTTTTTAATTTCTTGAACACAACAACACTTGGCATCAGTTCGCCCCAGCATTCCACTGATCACAGCTGCAGCACAGCCGACTCCGGAATCAACACTGATCGCTTCATATTGACAATTTAATGTACAGGCACCGCATTCCATACAGGCATCCAGATCTTTGATTACTGCCTTTTTATTCTTCATCTCAAAAACCGCATGAGGGCAGACAAGAGTACATATCGTGCATCCGGTGCATTTACCGGGATCCAGTTTCAAAGTGGCGATATTCTTTAAATATTTTAAGTTCCTCATATCATTTCTCCTACCGGATAAATCGGTCGATCATCCACAATACAAATCCCCCAATAACACCTATGATCTGTATAGGGACATAAAGACACATCTCTTTTTTAACACCGGATAAAGAAGTATACGTTGAAGCACCGGTAAAATTCATTGTTAAAAATGATGAGAGTAGGGGTATTATCAGAGACCAGGAAATAATCTCTAATAAACTAAAAGATCGTAAAAATCCCAGAAAAAGAACTGGGACAACAATAAATCCGGCAAACAAACCTTTTATGGAAAAGCTCCGTCCGGGAAGCCAGGGAAGAAGGATAGGACCCAATACTGCACCGGAAAAATAAGCAGATAAAAGAAGTATACTCGAAAGAATACCTCTCTGTATAGCTGTTGTAAAAGAATACCCGGTACTGCTTAAGCCTCCAAGCATAAAAAAAAATATTATTATAAGAAGAAGATACTTGAACCCGGTGACCAGCTCCATAGGCACCAGTACAACCCGGTCCTGTAATGGGAATTGCACCCTTCTCATTATAGGAGTCGCTTTCAACCCATTTTTTAAGAAATCCGGAATGTCGGAAGAACGCACAGGGCCAAATGTTACGGAAAAACCGGAATGCTTTTTCACCAGATGACCGGCAACCCCTGTGGCTCCAAGCTGAGGAACGATCAACCGACGATGGGCCACCAGGCCGGCCAGATCACTCTCTTTTATTCGAAGATTCAGCTCATCCGTTCCAAAGGTTCCCTTACCGGCCGCACACCAGACATTAACTCCCTTTGTATCAAGGACCAGTATCCAGGCATTGATACCCTTTAATTTACTCCTGAGGGAATCAAAACTCAGTTTATAATTTGCCGATACAAAGACGTGAGAAGCTTTATCTGGAGTCCCGAGTGCATATAAGCCCGGGTTAATCCTATAATGATCCCGTTTAATACCAAGCCGGACCTTAACAGCTCCAAAGATATCTGAAAAATTCAATTGCCATGAAATTACCGGCACATCTTTTCCTTTAAATTTAATCGTATTAATAATATATTTATTCTTCATACTTCTTTACCTGAAATAATAAAACCGCGGAACAGTCTCTATTATATGAAAAAAAACTTTATAGTCAACTGATCCGCGGCTTTTTTGATCTCTTTTACTTCTTCAAATATTTGTCAGGATCTGCTTTGATACTGTCCATACAGGAGGGACAGCATACATAAATCTTTTTACCCTTTGCCATTACGTATTGAGAATCTTCTTTAACCGTGAACTGGGTATCCATCACAGGGCAGACGACTTTATCACCCACCTTAGCTTCCGGGGTATTATAAGTCTGCTTCGCAAACTCTCCGGACTTGGAACATGATACCATAAACACGGATAGTGATAGACTCAATACGAGAATGATCATTATTGTTTTCAACTTCATTATCATCCTCCATCAGGCTACACTTATTATTTAACTGCTTTCTTTTCCATCATCTTCTTATGCATGGATTCCATCGATTTTTTATCCATTTCAGGACAACCGGACCGTGATCCGGACCATTTTTTAATTCCATAACGGCCGTATCTGCATGAAGAAACAGCATAATAAGCAGAATGCAGGATCGCAATAAGAGAGATACCAACGATCAAATATCCGATGATATTTCCGATCGTCTTTAACGCATCCTTCTCTTTTTTTGCCAGAGTCAGCACCCAGTAACCGGCTGCAAGCGTTATTAAAACAACCGGTAATACAAATAACATTTTAGTCATACTTTTTACCTCCTTTATTCAGGGACAAGCCCTGTTTTTTTATTTTTAAATAATACAAATAATACCGGTAAAAGATAGAGATTTGAAAGGGTTGCTGTGATCATTCCGCCAAAAGTCGGGATAGCAATGGGCCTCATGATCTCCGAACCGCTCCCTGAAGAAAGAAGCACAGGTAAAAGCGCAATGACAGTTGTGGCAGTAGTCATGACAATGGCCCTTACCCGCAAAGAACCGGCTTCCAGAACGGACTTTATAAGGTCTCGCTTCTCTTTTGCTTTCCGGATCAGGAACTCGGTCAAGACAACACCATCCTCTACCGCAACTCCGAACAAGGCAATATATCCGATAGTAACGGCCGTACTTGATTTAACTCCCAGGATGAACTGCAAAATAATTCCTCCGATAAATCCAAAAGGCAGTGCACTTAATATGGCAAAGGCTGCTCCGTAGGAACGGAATCTCAGATAGAGAAGGAGAAAGATCACCACTATGGTGATCGGTGTGATCAGGAGAAGCCTCTTCCTCGTCTTCAGCTCATATTCATACTGCCCGCTCCATACAATGAAATACCCGGATGGCAAATTGACTTTTTCAGAGACCTTAAACTTTGCATCATCCACGAAATCAAGGATGCCCCTTGTATCCGTATCAACATTGATAAAGACCCTTACATAAGGAAGCCCGTTCTCGGTAGAGATCTTTGCCGGGCCCGGTACTTTTTTTATCTCGGCGAGCTGAACAAGCGGGACCTGGCTTCCTGAAGAGGATGGTACAAGTACCCTTTTTATGGATTCGAGACTTCCTCTATACTCCCTTAAATACCTGACACGAACCGGATTCCTCTGCCTTCCTTCAACGGTCCTGGTCAGGTTCATACCGCCGATAGCGGTCATGATCACATTATTGACATCCTCAATATTAACGCCGTACCGGGCTGCCGCCTCACGGTCTATCCTGATCTCGATATACGGTTTATTCCCTATCCGCTCGGCATAAGGGCTCTTATTACCCTCTACGGTCTTTACGACTCCCTCTACTTCTATAGCTATTCTTTCCAGTTCTTCAAGGTCATTTCCAAAGATCTTTACCCCGATAGGGGTCTGGATCCCGGTTGCCAGCATATCGATCCGGTTTCGGATCGGCTGGGTCCAGATATTAGCCACTCCGGGTATGCGCAGGGCCTCATCCATCTCCTTTAACAGCTTCGACTTGGTCATTCCTTTTCGCCAGTACTTCTCCTTCTTCAGCTGAATTATGGTCTCGATCATGGAGAGAGGAGCCGGGTCCGTGGCTGTTTCTGCCCTGCCTGCTTTACCGACTACAGATTCAACCTCGGGAAATGTTTTTATGATCTTATCCTGAACGGACAAGACATGCTTCACTTCACTGATGGATGCTCCGGGTAGAAGGACCGGCATGAAGAGGATATCCCCTTCATCAAGGGGAGGCATAAACTCGCTCTCAACAGTGAATAACAACAGAAAACTCAGCACGAGAACAGAAAAACTGATGATCAGAAACTTGACCTTGTTATTTAAGACCCATTTTAAGGATGGCATATAGATCTTATTAAGAGAGGAATTGACTTTCTCACTCATTTTTAAACTTCTGCTTCCCTTTCGGGCCGGCCTTACCAGGAGCATGGCCACAACAGGGATCAGGGTGATGGAGACCACTGCAGCGGTTGCCATTACAAAGTTCTTGGCATAGGCAAGAGGTTTAAATAGCTTTCCTGCCTGGCCTTCAAGAAAATAGACATTGGTAAAGGCCACGATTATTATTACCATCGTAAAAAAAATCGGACCGGCGACCTCCTTTACAGCATCAATATAGACCTCAATCGGGATCTTCCTTTGTGTACCCTTCTCGGATCCTTCCTTATACCGGTTCAAATGAGAAAAAATATTTTCCACTACCACAATGCCGGCATCAACCACCACACCGATGGCTATGGCGATCCCGCCCAGGGACATGATATTGGGGGAGACCTTAAAGATATACAGGAGGGGCATCGTGATCAAGACGGCAGCAGGCATCACTATGGAGACGGCAAAAGAAGACCGGTATTCCGCCAGAAAAAAGAGGATAACAAGTACTGTAATAATGATCTGCAAGATGATCGTGATAACCAGGTTCATGACGGACCGGTCCACCAATTTAGTCCGGTCGTAGAAAGGAATGATCTTCACTCCTTTGGGAAGGCCCGGGGAGATCGCTTTGATCTTTTCTTTCAGTTTTGTAATAACCATCCTGGGATTCTCCATATACCGCTGAAGGACTACACCGCCTACGACCTCCCTGCCGGAGTTATCAAGGACGTTCCTGCGGAAATCAGGGCCCAGGTTGACACGTGCTACATTGCGGATGAAGACCGGCGTGCCTCCTTCACCCGAGGTACCGATCACAATATTTTCAATATCTTTTATTGATTTAATAAATCCCACACTTCTGATGATGTACTCCATCCCGTTCTCTTCCAGTACCTGTGCACCAACATCCCGGTTGGCCATCTTGACCGCCATGATGACCTTTGATAAAGGGATTTTATATGAAAGGAGTTTATTGGGATCAATATCGATCTGATACTGTTTGACGTGTCCGCCTACAGTAGCCACTTCAGAGACCCCGTCCACCGCGGTCAGCTGATAACGGATGAACCAGTCCTGAATACTTCTCAGTTCACCTAAAGAATAGCCGTCACCCTCTACCGTATACCAGAACACCTGGCCCAGTGGTGAAGCATCAGGGCCAAGTACGGGGATGACCCCTTCCGGTAATTCCTTTTCCGCTAAATTCAGCTTCTCCAGCACCCTGGTCCTGGCCCAGTAAAATTCAACGCCATCTTTAAAGATAATGTTGACCAGGCTGAATCCGAACATGGAGTTCCCGCGCACGGTCTTTACCCCGGGGATCCCGAGTAAGGCTGTTGTTAAAGGATAGGTCAGTTGGTCCTCCACATCCTTGGGGCTTCTCCCGGGCCAGTCCGCATAGACAATGACCTGGTTCTCTCCGATGTCAGGAATAGCATCCACCGGTAACCGGGGAAGGTAGATGATACTCAGGAACATGAGCAGAAGAAATACCATTATGATCAGAAATTTGTTCTTTAAACTGAATTCTATTATTCTATTTATCATTCATTTCTCTTATAATACACTTTAAAACAGTGAACGGTTAATGCTGATGCTTCTCCACTTTAATGGACCCACCGTATCCTGAGCCTTCAGTTCCTGAGAGCTGGGCCTGGGAATCGATCAGAAAAGAGGCGGTTGTAACGACCTTCTCTCCCGTTTTAACTCCCTTTACAATGGAAATATAGTTATCATCCTCAACACCGGTTTCAACGATCCGGGGGGAAAAAATGATACCGTCTTCTTCTTCCCTTACCTGAACATATACCACTTTTTTCACACCGGTATCTATCAGCGCTTCCTTCGGGATCGCGAGCTTCTTCCCCAGGTTGGCATTGATCTCGGCTGTTACGAACATCCCGGGTTTCAGCTTCATCGAACTGTTCTTTACCTCTACGCGGACCTTTAAAGACCTTGTCTGAGTATTGAGGACAGGATCAATAAAAGTGATCCTTCCGTAGAAGGAACTCCCCGGATTAGCCACAGAAGTGATGCTGACTCCCTGCCCCTTTTTAATGAACGGTATCTCGAATTCGTAAATATCCGCCATCATCCAGACCGTGGTCAGGTCCACTATATTAAAGATGGGTTCTCCTTCTTTGATGTACTTGCCTTCATTCACGTTCTTATTGATCACGATACCGTTTATGGGAGAATAGATGGTCATATATTTTTTAGGTTCTCCGGTCTCTTCGATCTCCCTGATCTCATTATCCGAGATCCCCCACAGCTTCAGCCTCTCTTTTGCTGATGTTAAAAGAGATGTATAAAGGGAATTATTGGTATGGATCCTGGAGTTCTTTAAGGAATCGATATACTCCTGTTGAGTAGAGATAAGGTCAGGTGAATAGATCAATGCCAGGGCCTGACCCTTCTTTACTCCGGCTCCCGCAAAATTTACATACAGTTTATCGATCCTTCCGCTGAAATAGGCTGAGACAAAAGCGTTCTTCGTCTCATCATACTCAATACTCCCGGATGTTCTGATCTTCTTACTGATCTGGTGATACCCAACCTTTTCCGTACGGACATTTGCCAGGACCTCCTGACGTTTTGTGATCTTCAGGGTCTTCAGTTCATTCATGGCTTTATGATCCATTTTGCTGTGATCTCCCGTTTGCTTATAAACGGGTACCAGGTCCATATTACAGATAGGGCATTTGGTCTTTCCCTCGGCATACTCCTCGGGAGTAACTCTTACCGAAGGATGCATGCCATCCGTATAATAGAGGATCTCTTTGGATAATTCTTTTTTCTTCGAGCATGATATAATTAAAATTACCAGTATAAGGACCGTAAATATCAGAATTAACCTATTTCTCATTCTCGCCTCCTGCATAATACATCAAATGAGCATTATGCCGATACAGCTCTACCTGAGCCTCTTCCATCTCATAATAATAATTATATAAAGTTATCAGGCTCTGAAGAACATTTAAAAAATCAACCTTATCCACCTGGTAGGATTGGAGCGAAGAATCAAGAGACAGCTTTGCTTCCGGAAGGATACTCTCTTCAAGGAGTTTAATTACTTCTTCACTCTGTTTATATAATTTATAATGCACTTTTACCTGTGTGGTGATATGATCATCCATGTCCTTTACCGATAACCGTGAAGCTTCCCTCATTCTGCTTTTAGCCTGGATAAGAGGTGCTTGCTTAAAAGGAAAATAAAGCGGAACGACCAGGCCGAACGAAAGTGTATAAAAATCCACTCCACCGTCAGACAGGTTGTTGTCCCTGATACTATAGGCTGCTCCAAACACCAGGTCTGGAAAAAGGTTCCATTTAGCCAGGGTAAGTTCTTTTTTGGATCTTTCGTACTGGCTTTTCACAAGCTTTACGCCGGGAAAACTATTCCTGGCTTTATTTAAAATTTCGGCATAGGAAGGATTGCTTAATTTATCATAAGAAAATTCCAGGCCAAGCGGGTCAATACTCTCTATACCCAGTAAACGGGTCAATTCATCTATCATTGACTCATTTTGAGTCTTCAGAACAATAAGTTTCATTTCCACTTGAGCTTTATTGACTTTGGCTTTTAATATATCCTGCTGTAGACCTTTTCCCACTTTGTATTTGGTCTGGGCGATCTTTTCAAAAAGTGTTACCTGCTCCAACTTTTCTTTCTCTATTCCGATCTTTCTTGTCAACTTTACGATCTCATAATATTTCAACCTTACTTCCAGCAAAAGCTTTTCTTTGGTGGTTAAATACATATCCTTCTGAACATCAGCCACCATGGATGCAATAGAGCCTCGTAAAGCAAGCTTTACCGGCCACGGGATCATCTGTTGGACAGCGATCTGTTTTGAACTCATCGGGGTCCTGTCAAAAGAAAAGGTATCCACAGGTACATTCATTAAACTGAAACTGACAACAGGATCCGGCGGGAAGCTTGCCGGTCTCACTTCTTTTTCCTTTGACAAGTATTCGCTCTTTAATGAGTTCAGGTTCGGATTATTCTTTAAAGCTATATTTAAGAGTTTATTGATAGCAAGAGTCCCGCCACTCAGTTCCCGGGAGCAGATTATAAGTGTAATAAATATTAAAATAATTATAATAGATCTTTTCATCAGATCATTCCATTTCACTTTCTGAATATCACTATAATAGTGATATTTGATAATATAACAACAGTATCCCGAATGTCAAGCTAATAAACAGGTAACCCGGATAAGCTGATCGCCCCTTTTTATCATAGAACGCCCTTTCTCTTTTAAAATCCACCCGGTAATAATAAGATGGACATGAAATACGCCTGGCTCTGTTAAAGCCGGCAAGACCTTTAGATCACGGAAGTTTGATCTTGATTTCGCCCCTGCGAAAATGTTTCTTCATTAAGCTGTCATCCTTGCCCAGGCTATACATAAAATTGATCATCTTCCCGGATCTAAGATCCTTGAAATAATCCCCCTTCAGACCCACAGGCCTGCTGAAAGTGATCGTGGTCCATCCATCCTTCTCTTCTGCTTTGATCACTTTAAGGGTATCTTTCTGAGCATTCTTGTCCAGCTTCTCGATCGGTTCATGCTTGACCCAGCCCGTGGCATAATGATGAAAAAGGGCCGGTTTTCCCTCTTTAACATAACCTATGATGATCTCGGCATCCTTCATCATCTTTGTCTGGCCGAATCCAACCGCGACCCACCCTTCTGTTTTTCCTTTCACCTCAATAATGCAGAGATCTTTCTTCTCATCGTATTGGATGGACATTTGAAAATCCCCGCTCTTATTTTTATAGACACCTTTCTTGTTCTCTATGATGTATTGTCCTGTTTTATTTTTTGCTTTAAAGGTCACTACTGTACCTACAGATTCAGATAAAACACTTACCTCCCTGTCTTTCTCCTGGCCGGCAAATCCGGGGGATAAAATCCCCAGACAGAAAGTAAATATTAAAAATAAAGCCCTCATAAAGAATACCTCCTTTAAAAATTAATCCATCAGTATAAAGACCATAATACAGAAATAAAAAAAATTTTCAACTAAATTATGGAAAGTAAAATAATAACAGTTATATTTCCATATATTCTAATACTTGAGGATTAACATCCATAATGAAAAAGATCATAATAGTAGATGACGATCCGGTGATCACCGGCAGAGTGGGCAAGATGTTTGAAAGAGAGGGATATAAAGTCCTTACCGCATCCGATGGAGCGGAAGGACTCAAGTTAATAGAATCGGAAATGCCGGATCTGGTCATCATGGACCTGGTCATGCCTGTCATGAACGGGGTAAATGCCATAAAAAAATTAAAGAGTGATAAAAATCTGAGACTCATCCCCGTAATTGTTTTAAGCGGTATACGGGACCTGAGCACTATCGTCCAGCTCCGCAAACTGGGTATAATGGCCTATATAGGAAAACCTCACCAATGGGATGACCTTTTGCTCCGGTCTAAAAAAGCAATGGGAGAAATAAAGGAAGAAATAATACCCGAAAAGAAATCCCCGGGAAAGAAGAAAGATAAAGATCAGCTTGTGATGGGTGAGATGATCTCTTTTACACTGGTAGATGTAAATGATCTGAAACCGGACATGGTCCTGGCTACGGACCTGAGAAACAAGGCCAACCAGGTCCTCCTGGCCCATGGGACGGTCATCACAGAATCGATCATAAAAAAACTGGAAAGAATGGGGATCAGCAAAGTAGAGATCCAGGCTGAATAGATCTTCAATTTTTTCTATTTTATTAGCCTGGAAAATAAATGACAGTTAAAGCAATCTAAGATTAAATAAAAATCATATACTTCTTCTAACCAAAAAAGGTTCCTGGCATTGACTATTTACCGCAGAAGGACTACTTTAATTACCTTCTTTTCTTTTTGGCCTGATTTATATTCTATAAATAACCTGGCCAGGTAAATTCCGGATTTCAATAATTCAGTCTTTGAATTCATTCCATTCCATTGAATATTTACTGTTACTAAATTCTCTTTTAAATAACTCCATACTTTCTGACCATCCTCATTATATATCTTTAATTCGATCTTCTTTGCTTCTTTATCAAGTTTTAACTTAAAATTTGTCTTCTCATTAAAAGGATTGGGATAATTATAGAAAGTAGCTCCATATAAATTAAAACTACTCAATAAAATTAATATGGTGAATAAGAGTCGTTTGATTTTCATACACTGCTCCTTTCTTCATGCCAGATGATTTTTATCATTCATTCTTCTTCTTTAAAATACTTTTAAGGCTTTCCTTAGCTTTTTCATTATTCGGATTTAGAACCAAAGCGATCCGCCATTCTCTTATGGCCAGCTCATTTTCATTATTTTTATAATAGTTAATCCCTTTTGTATAATGTTTTGAACTCAATCTTTTATTCCTCTCTGATACAGGTTTCACTTTTGCTCTTTCAAGATATTCTTCTGATTTTCTAATAAAATCCAATGCTTCTTTATTCCGGCTGTCCAATTTCAGTACTTCTCTCATCTTTTTTATGGTATCCTGATATCGTTTCTGTTTATAGTATTTAATCCCTTCATTAAAAAACCGGACTTTTTTAGAATCAACATTCTTCTCCCTCTTCTCTTTCCCATAAATTTTAGATAAAACATCTTTCAGTTTATTATCTTCTATTCTTTCAGGAGTCAATTCCTTTACTCTATCAAAATAATATAAAGCTGATTCCATTTCCCCTTTCCGGTATGCTTTAATTCCTTTTTGAAAATACATATCAGACAATTTATCTTTCTCTACTTCTTCTCTCTCTCTCTCTTTAATCATACCACCCTCAATCTCCTTTTTTAAAAGCAATGCTTCAGAATGAGACGGTGATAGCTGTAAAAGAAGAGAAAGCTTGTCCAGTGCTTTCTTTGAATCCCCCTTTTGAAAATCATTCTGAGCCTGAGGAAATAATTTTGCTGTCTCTTTTTGATAAATCTCTTTCTCCTCTTTTGATTCTGCGGCTTTTTGTGACAAAATCTCTCCTGCCATTTTT
>JAHITG010000167.1 GCA_018817865.1 Spirochaetota bacterium | reverse complement strand
TAGAATTATCTACACAGGATCTAAACAGGTTCTCTCTTCTTTTATTGTTAATAAGAAAAAAGCTTTCAGGCAGGTTGTACTGGTGGAGTACCCCAGGAAGGGGATCCGATCACTGGCTTTTATTACTGGTGATATTATTGTAAAAAAAACGGGGAGAAACGATAAAAAGCTTATTACGGTGTTTCTACCTTCAACACCTAATCCCACTACCGGATTCCTTCTTCTCCTTCCCAGAAAAGATATCATAGTGCTGGATATGACAATAGAATCAGCTATCAAACTCATCATATCCGGTGGAGTTCTCAGTAAAGAAATAAAAATTCATGGCTCAAAAAGAGATATACAAAAAAAATATTGAAATACTGAAATTAAAATATCCTCATCTGCTGGATAAAATAAATAATATCGAGGCTGCAGAAGAAGATGCATACAAGGTCATTGCCACCCATAACAATTCATTTACCTTACAGGTAAAAAGAGATGACGATTTCTATCTATTACACAGCAAATATGATCCACAGCAGGAAAGCAGATCTACAGTTGAAAAATTGATCAATGATACGTATGATATCATATTCTGTGGAGGTTTTGGTTTAGGGCATTATATTGATGCTCTTTTGGACCTGAAGTATGACAGTTTTTCCAGGTTGATCATAATTGAAAAAGACCCGCATATATTCTACAAAGCCCTTCAAACACTTGATCTTTCTAAAATTTTAAATGATGACAAAGTAGAGATCCTATTCGGACATGATGATGATCTGGATAGTCTAAATGAGATCCTGATCAATTCAACATCTAAAAAAGTTTATACTTTTATTCCCCAGGCATATTTAAAGACCTTCCCTGATTTCTATAAAAATTTAAAAAATGTAATAGATAGCTATCTTTCCAGAAAAAATATAAATATCGCAACTTTAACAAGGTTTCAAAAACTCTGGACCAGAAATATATTAAAGAATTATAAATTATTTCTTGCCAATAAGGGTGTCATCAACCTTTATGACAAGTATAAAGAGATCCCCTGCCTGGTTATATCAGCAGGGCCATCCTTAAATGACTATCTAATGGATATCCGGAACCATCAGGAAAAATTTATAATAATTTGTGTTGACAGCGTCTTTCAGACTCTGGTCAGGAACAATATTTATCCTGACATTGTGGTCACTGTTGATCCTCAGCATATAAATTATAAGTATTTTGAATACAATAAATACTACAAAGCACTCCTTGTTTCTGAATCCTCTACGTATCCCCTTATTTTAAAGCATTACAAAGGGAGGCATCTCTTTTTCTCCTCTGTTTTTGCATTATCTCAATGGATAGAAAATTACACAGAATCAAAAGGAGAAATAGACATGGGCGGATCAGTCTCCACTACTGCATTTGATCTGGCTTATAGAATGGGATGCGACCCCATTATTTTATTCGGACAGGACCTCTCTTTCATTAAAGATCGAACTCATACAAAAGGCTCATATGTTGAAAAGTACTGGGCGCTTCGATACAACAAATTTAATACTGCTTATAATGGAGTTTACAAATATATTCACAACAACCTTTTTATTCAGATCAGGTCCAGTAACAACAAGATGATCAACACAGACAGACGGCTGATGATATTTCTGGCCTGGTTTCAGAATAAAATGCGAAATATAAAGGATAAAATCAAGATATACAACACTTCCCTGGACGGTGCAAAGATCGAGAATATGATAGTTAAAGACTTTAAAGCAATAATGAACTTGAACCATTTTAAAGATATTAAAGATGTAAAAAAGATATTACATGATCTTGACCCGGCAATAAAAAAATACGACCATAAAAAGTTACTGGAGGATGTAACTGACCTGAAAGATGAGATGAAGAAACTGGGAATAATCATGGATGAATCCTTGAAATTATCCCATAATTTATATAATATATTAGAGAAACAGAGAAAAGATAATATTCAAAACATTTTAGATAAACTGGATGATAATGATAAAAAAATATTCGCAGTAGCAAATTTAAAAAATTTCCTGGGAATGACAATTCAGGACAGAATATATACGATCCTTGAAGATTATGAAACCCAGTTAAATGAAAAAGAAAAATCAAATGAAGATCTGAAGATTGCCCGGAGAAATATAATTTTATACTCAGGAATAACTGAGAGCATTCAATTATTTACTTCAATGTTCGATCTGTTCAAATAAGCAGCTATTTTACCAGCTCTTTACGACGTTTCTTCTCCAACTTACGTTTAGCCTTGGCAACTTTATCGCGTCTGACTTTGGAGGGTTTGGTATAGAACATGTTCTCTTTTACTTTGGTAGTAATGCCTTCTTTTTCAACAAGTTTGCTGAATCTTTTCAGGGCATCCTCTAAACTCTCTTTATTACGAATATACACTGTAACCATTAATCATCATCCTTTCTTTAAAAATGTCAAAATGTCATACTAATATATAGCTTTATTTCATACTGTCAAGTTTTTCTTTGAAATAAACCTTAAAAAAATCAACTGTCTGAGAACCAGTGAAAGCAGGAATACACTCATAATCAACAATTTTATAAAACCTCCTGTTGAAATCCAGCAACTCTTTTGAGACCTCCATCTTTTTAATTTCCTGCTGTATTTCGGAGTAATCACCTCTGATGAACTGTTTCTTTTTCTCTTCATCATTAAATTTATCAATATATGTTTTAACTGTATTCAGTTTGTCATCCAGCATTCTTCCGGCTTCCAGGTACTCTCCGTTATTAAATTTTATTCTGATATTTTCAGGTAAAGCATCTTTAAAATTGTTCAAGCGTTTTATCAATCTGCTTTTTAATGAATCACCGCAATGGGCTATTACAAATAAAGATAACAGCAGAACGGCTATTGAAGCCTGATTATTTCTTCTCTTCATCTTGTGCTTTTGTATCTTCATCTTTCTTTTTCATCTCCTCTTCTGTTTTCTTCTTTATTTCTTCATCCTTAACATGCTTATCATCCACTAACTTCTTTAAATTGATGTGAATATCATCAATTATGGCCTTGTCGACGGAAATGACCATATCTCTATTGGATGATCCTGCATAATACTGATCTTCAGCATCTTTTACATTCTTTCCAATTTTTAATATAATGGTCTCATTTTTATTGTCAATCAGTTTAATAGCCAGGTCAGAAGAAAGCATACCGGCATCTGCCGTAGAAACAGATCGTTTTCCATCAAAAAAATTCTTAATAGTAATATCGATCACGCTGTTCAATATGTTTTTTATCTGCTGCTCATCTGCTTCGGAATATACTACCGGTGATGACATGCCCCACTTCCCGTCTTTGTATTCCAGAATATATTCAATATTATGGTCCTTAAAAGAAAAAAGCCTTATATCTGAGGGAGCATAGGTAAATATGCTTTTATCCCTAAAATAATAAAGCTCTTTATCAATAGTTGATTCAGCTGCCGGGTCCACCAAAAAAATTTCGTTTCTGTCCGCAAACTTTGCATAATATCCGGAATTATCAGGATTCTTATTACCTAAATGAAAAATACGCGGTTTGCCGGATATAACGGCTTTAAATGAAAGTTTTGGAGATGTTAATCCGAATGATCCCAGATTGGTCGTGTTTTCATTAATTACTTTTAATCTCTGTATTTGTTTCACATCAGAGAGATAAGAATCTATATCCATTTTTGAAGCCTCAAATTCCTTTGTTCTTTCTGATGTGATCTTCCATTTATTCAGTATTCGACTAACCGACAACACTTTGTCATTCTTAATGATCTCAAAATTATTAATATCCGCAATAACATAAGAAAAAAGATTATTTTTTGCTGATTCTCTCTTTTGGATCTTCTTTTCGAATATCAGGTAATAAACAAGAAGAACAATAAATAAAACAGTTAAATAGATCAGTTTTTTATCTTTTATCTTCGTCTCAGCCATACGACAACTCCTGCTATTATGATCAACAAAGGAAAAATAACAACACAGGAATAAAGGACAAATTTAAGTTTAACTGCTGTTAACTGGATCTCCCTGCGGACAACCGGTTTACTTCGAATACCGATCATCTCCTCCTTTCCTGTAAGCCAGTTCAGGGTATTAAGAAAGAGGTCCATATTACCATACTCTTTTATTCCGCTATTCCCTGCAAAATCGCTGTCTCCGATAACAACCATTTTAGCTTCCCGTTCATTATCCAGCCTCTTTGTAAGGGCCGCCATGATCGTTACAGGTCCTTTCTTGTCCTCTTTTTTATTAAATTCCACTTTTTTACTGGTCAGATCATTCTCGATCCAGGAATCAGAAGTGGTTCTTGCTAAAGGTTCAATTGTAACTCCTGCGGGTTTCTTCTCCATCATCTCAACCGGTGCTGCTGTTGGAAAAAAAGTTGCATACTTTAGCCTTTCTGTTATTTTATGATAATTATACTCTGTAATAAGAGGAATTATAGGCTGGAACCAGTAAGAACTTCCCGGATCTACTATAAATTTCTTAGAAGTTTTTATCCCCCATTTGTTTAAAAACAGATTTATATTCATCTCAGAAAAAGGCTCTAAAAGAACAAGCAGATTCCCGCCATTTGTAAAATATTCATTAATGATATCATATTCCTTTTCAAGATAATTCTTTTCCGGTGCACCCACTATCAGCAGATCACAATCAGCAGGAACTTTTCCTTCTGAAACCAGATATACTTTATCTATAAGAAAATTTTCATCGGAAATGATCTTTTTTGTTTCAAACCACCCGTTTCTCTGCTGATCATCCAGGTCTACTTCTCCATGTCCATACACAAAATAGATCTTCTTTTTTGATTTACTTAATCTAAGCAGAGCTGAAGAGATATCTTTTTCAAGATTCTCTTTTAAACCGGGATAAGGCATGGATCGTCCTTGTACATTACGGAAACTCATCTTTATCACATCGATAGATTCTTTCAAACCGCTTGAAAGGATAATAACAGTCCCGTATAAATGCTGCTGCTGGTATGGATTGACTGATATACTTCTAATACTATACTGTTTAGCCCGAACAGGTTCTTTATCAGGGTCTACAAATTCCAGGCTGATCACAGAACATCTTGCTTTATACTCTTTTAACAGATCATCAACAGAAGAAGTAAGAGAGCTTTCACTTCTAAAGAAGATCATTTTAACATCCTTTTTGCTGCTATCCATTTCTTTCAGCAGGTTGTGTGTATGTCCGGAAAGGGTAAACCTTCCCTCAAATGTAAAATCCTGTCTCCAGAATCTCTTGTTAGCTATTGCATTGATCAGAATAAGAATACCAATAATGATAAGAATATAATATACTTTTAAACCCAGACTCTTCCAGTTAATCTCTTTTAAAAATTTCAAGATCCTGTCAAGCCTATTCAATACAAGATAAACACCTGACAAGATCCCCAGTATAAAAAGGATCATACCTATAAGATCGCTTTTATCGATAAGTATCCAGAACAAGCCGGTAACAAGTAATACGGGAGAACCGATAAGGACATATTTTTCTATTTTATCATATGGGATCAAATTTTTACTTTTCACTTTTCACCTCAAACTACAACTTTACGATTTTCCAGCAACCTGATGGTTAAAAACAGATTTAAGCCAATTATAGACAGGTAATAAATAATATGTTTGGTATCAATGATACCCTTTGTAAAATCCTCATAATGATTCAGAAATGAAAGATACGAAAAGACATCCGCTAAAATACCCGGTAAATAAGAACTGACCCATCCGATTATCCAGAAGAATAAAAGTGCAATTAATGTCACGATGCCTGATACGATCTGATTTCTGGTCATCACCGAGATCAGAAGCCCGACAGAAATATAAGTAGCTTCAAGAAAAATAAAACCAAGATAACCCGTAATGATGGGGCCAAAATCAGGCTTTCCATACGCACTTAAAATTATCAGATAATAAAATGTAAATCCGATATACACAAGATAAAAGAGAAGTGTTCCTAAAAATTTCCCAAGCACGATCTCATTCTCTTTCAGGGGAGATGTCAGTAATAACTCTATAGTTCCTGATCTCTTTTCTTCTGAAAAGACCCTCATTGTAATAAAAGGAGTCAATAAAAAAGAGAGGAACCCTAAAAAATTTAAAAAATAAGGCATGATCCTTGCCGCATCACGCACCTCATAAATGTAAACATAAAAATAGTATCCACCCACTAATAAAAAGAAGAAGAGGATGATATAGGCAACAAATGATACAAAAAACAGTTTGATCTCTTTTTTTGTGATCGACCAAATATTATTAATCATATTCTACCTCATGTAATGAAACAATTAATTTTTCCCGGTTAATTTAATAAAGACATCTTCAAGTGACATAGTCACTTTACTCTGTTCAAGCAGATTGAATCCTGATGTGATCATCATTTTTGAAAGGTCCTTCCTGATGTCCTTCTCTTTTTCAGAAGAGACCATGATCTCACTCAATGATCCCTCTTTTCTAACCAGATCAACATGCTTCACACCTTTGACTTCTTTCATCTTATTGGCTACTTTTTTATGATCACTGTCAGTCAAGATCTTGATCCTCTGGCCGACTTCAAGTTTTTCCATGAGGTCTTCCTTGGTGTCAATGGCTACTACCTTACCCTCACTGATTATGATGATCCTGGAACAGAGGGCGCTGACCTCCTGAAGAATATGACTGGAAAGAATAACTGTCTTTTCTTTACCCAGTTCTTTAATAAGGTTCCTTATCTCAATGATCTGATTGGGATCCAAACCTATTGTCGGTTCATCCAGTATCAGGATATCAGGCTCCCCGATCAGGGCCTGAGCGATCCCGACACGCTGTCTGAACCCCTTTGACAGCTTCCCAATGATCGTGTCAGCAACCTTTTTTAATCCTACTTTGCCAATGATCTGCCGGATGTGACCGGACTTTTCAGACTTATTAATCCCTTTAATATCCGCAAAAAAACCAAGATAATCAGTAACATTCATTTCGAAATAGAGTGGAACATTCTCAGGCAGATATCCTATCATCTTTTTTGCTTCCACCGGGTTCTCTACTATATCATGATCACCTATTTTAATTGATCCTTCTGTTGCTGAAAGAAATCCCGTAAGCACCCTCATCGTAGTGGTTTTACCGGCACCATTCGGGCCTAAAAACCCTACGATCTCTCCCTTATCCACATTAAAAGAGATATTATCGACTGCCTTTACTTTACCGTAATATTTTGAAACATTCTTTACTTCAATCAAAGGTGTTCACCTCAAAAAAGATGCTTATATATAATAATAAAAATCATAAAGTCAAGTTTTTCATTGAATATGAACTAAAAAAATCATTTATTATAAGACTCTATTGTTATATTGTATTATTGAAAATGATGAATATCTTACGGGAGGGAAGAACAAAAGATCATTAATCATAAAGGTATTTCATCCAGGTCTGATTCTTGCATCCGATATGACGAACAATGTGCAGAAAATAGATATAATTAGGTGCTGAAGGTTTTTTAACAAGAGACATATTTGCCTGCCATGGAGTTCTTTTACCCTTATGATTATTACACTTTTTACAGCAGGCAACCACATTATCCCATCTTGTCTTCCCGCCCATGGACTTCGGGATAATATGGTCTATTGTTAATTCTGAAATTTTAAAATGAGCACCACAATATTGACAGACAAATTTATCCCGTATCAGGACTGTCTTTCTTGTCAATTCTACTTTCTTATTTACCAGATTAATATAATTAGATAGCTTAATAACGGAGGGAGCCTCAAAAGAGATTCGGGTAGAACGAACTCGCTT
>JAHITG010000166.1 GCA_018817865.1 Spirochaetota bacterium | reverse complement strand
TATTAAAGATCGGTTCAGATGACGGAGAAGATTTTATAGAACTGAAAAAAGTTTTAACCCGGGTTTTAAAAGAGGAACCGGGAAAATGGCATAAAATAGCAGAGAACATCAAGGGGGTCTCCGAAGAGACAACAACCGGTGTTCATCGCCTCTACCAGCTGGCAGAAGAGAAGAGCCTTCTCTTTCCGGCAATAAATGTAAATGATTCCGTTACAAAATCGAAATTTGATAACCTTTACGGATGCCGGGAGTCTCT
Source organism: Spirochaetota bacterium (assembly GCA_018817865.1). GTDB lineage: Bacteria > Spirochaetota > JAHITG01 > JAHITG01 > JAHITG01 > JAHITG01. The sequence goes on along the minus strand of JAHITG010000166.1, from coordinate 9,622 downwards.
GGCTGACGGTATAAAAAGGGCAACGGATGTGATGGTAGCCGGCAAGGTCTGTGTTGTCTGCGGATACGGTGATGTAGGAAAGGGCTCAGCTCAGAGCCTGCGGGGATTTGGTGCACGGGTGATCGTAACGGAGATTGATCCGATCTGCGCACTTCAGGCAGCTATGGAAGGCTTTGAAGTTACAACTGTTGAAGAGACACTGGGAATCGGTGACATATATGTTACGGCTACGGGTAATTTTGAAGTGATCACGACAGATCACATGGCTAAAATGAAGGATCAGGCTATTGTCTGTAATATAGGCCATTTTGATAATGAGATCCAGGTCAGCCAGCTGAATACCATGAAAGGAGTAAAGAAGATCAATATTAAACCACAGGTTGACAAGTATCTCTTTCCTGACGGGCACAGCATCTTTTTGCTGGCGGAAGGAAGGCTGGTGAACCTGGGATGTGCAACCGGGCATCCTTCCTTTGTCATGTCAAACAGTTTTTCAAATCAGACTCTGGCACAGATCGAACTGTGGACAAAAGATCACGAAAGGAAAGTCTACAGGTTATCAAAGAAACTGGATGAAGAGGTGGCTGCTGCCCATCTGGATAAAATCGGCGTAAAACTGACGAAATTGACGAAAAAGCAGGCTGATTATCTCGGTGTTCCTGTGGGCGGCCCTTATAAAGCAGAGCATTACAGATATTGAACTGCCAGGCTATGCCTGCATGAATTTTACACCGACGCGATAATGGTTCTCATTGAACCGCTCCATCCACACGACCTGGCCTGTGAATTTGATCTGATGTTTGTCTTTAGTTACTATTCCTTCAATCTCGTCCATCTTCTGTAACGGCAGGTCGATAGTGTTGAAAGCGATCCCCTTTTTACTGATATCATTCAATTTTTCTATCTTTTCATTCAAGATAGACGGTTTAACGATATTCAGTTTTATTTTACGCTGGTCTTCTATCGGTATTCTCTTATCCTTGCGTCGTTCGTGTGTGTAAAAATTAGTTGCTTTCTTCTTGTTATACTGCTCGGCTTCCTGGGCTGATTTTGTTACATGATACAAATAAGACCCATCCTGGTAGGTGTTGACATAATATGTCCCTGTTCCTGCTGAAGTGGTGATCTCTCTTTCAGGAAATGATTTTGTGATAAGCTGTTTTATTTTGTCATTTATATAATTCGTATTCTTCTGGGTCGTATTCGGAAGAAGGATCAGAAATTCATCTGTGCTGAATCGTATAGCTACATCTGATACACGGATAGATCTTTTAACAGCCCTGCTCACTTCTTTCAGAATACTGTTAGCTACCTCTGCCCCTGAATATTCCATGACCTTCTCAAAATCATCGATACAGAAAAGGATTATGGAGAGTGGAGATTTATCCCGTTTGGATTTTGCTACTTCTTCCTGGATCCTTTTATCATAATAATTTTTATTGTACAGCCCTGTCACTTCATCGACCAGAATATTTTTCTGTATCCGGGTCAGGTACTCATTGTCCACTATGGCGGGGCTTTTCATAATGGTATGTCCAAAATTTTCCATGTAATCCATGGCTGCTACATTGATCCCGACATCTCTTCTAAGGGCTTTGTTTAATCGTTCTCTGTGTAATACTATTACTTCCCATACTTCTTTTGCTTTTGCTGAGAGCAGACGGACATGGGTCAGTTTGTATATGATCAAAGAAAATATTTTTTCACCGAATTTGTTGATCAGCGTGTCAATGATCACCCGCATTTTTTTATCAGCCACTTCTTTGTCTGCAAAGGCATGAATGATCTTGTTGTCGATCTGTTCCATAATATCATAATTTAACTTTTCCATTTTTGAATCACCTTCTCCTTTTATCCTTTGTATTCTATTAGACGAAGGTTTTATAAAAAAGTTCCAAAATTTTTTTAAGGTGCCAGGTCTTAACATTATCACTTTTTGATTAATAAAACAGAGGCAACTCAAATATAAAAAGTGATAATGTTAAGACCTGGCACCTTGATTTGTAATGAAAAATATTGATTTTTAAATTCAGGATGATATTATTCAGTTATCTTTTTTTGGGAGCTATAAAAGATGTTTGTAAAATATTTTTTCAATAAAAAGTCTATCCTGCCGGTTCTGATATTTCTTTTTTTTTATTCCTGTTCCTCTACTCCAGAGCAGAAAGGCACATATTCATCTGATGATGATAATTATACGATCATTATTGAAAATGCCTCAAAAAAATTGAAAGAAGTACCTCAGGAGAGCCGGCCTCTTCGTCTGGCTGTGCTTGGATTTGTCTCAACATCTAAAGAAGGTACGGATGAAAATGAATTCGGTAATTATTATTCTGAGAGCCTGATCAGTGCTTTAAAAAAAGGAGAAGAGAAATATAAGCTTTTTGAGCGAAGCCGGTTAAATGTGATCTTGGAGGAAAACTCTCTTAATTTAAGCGGTCTGATCGATCAGGACCAGGCAAAAAAGATAGGGGAGCTGGCCCCTATTGATGCGCTTTTAAGCGGGACATACACGAAACTTAAAGACCATATAGACATTAACAGCAGGCTGGTGGATGTTGTAACGGGGGAGATACTGCTTACTTTCTCCGGCAGAATTAATGTAACCCCTGATATTGAGAGGTTGTTTGAAGGGAGGAGGGATGATATGGCAGGATTTGATGTTTGTGCGGGCAAGAAGAAAAAGATCGATGAACTTCTAAGTGATCTGTCCTCAGAAGAAAAGATCAATAACCTTGTGGCTGAGGCCGTGATGATCCCTTATGATAAGGTCTGCGGGAAGATACATTTCAGTGTCATGTATGCTTTTAAGAAGTATAAGATCAATGATCAGAAATATAAAAAATTTCTTATGGATTCTGTAAGCGAAATAGAGTTCCCTTCACAGGACGGCCGTGCCAATGCTGTTCTGAAGTTTCTGGCTTCAGAAGGGAAGGTGGATGAAAGCGAATGGGCCCTGGGCCTGGAAGTGATCAAGAAGAGCGAAAAGAGGGACATCTCAAGTTCATTATCCGCTTTACTGAAGCAGGAATATTATCCGGAAGATCTTGTTCTGATGAAAAAGAGGATCGATCAGTATTTTATATTGATCAAGACAGGAAAGGCGGGATTGCCGGTGCCTGTAGGCTTTAATGACGGGTTTTCAGAGATGATCGATTCTCAGAATTATATCTACAATAATGATAACAGGATCCTCATCTACTGTTATTCAAAATATCATAAAGACCTTGACCTTGACGAAATGACTGTAAAAAAGGTCAATACTTTATTAACACGGATGTATCTCCGTGAAGAAGAGCAAAAAGCAAAACAGAAGATCCTGGGATGGATCTGTGATTTTTATAACAAGCGGAAACCGGATAAAGAACTGGGTGATGACATGTTCGACTTTGTGAGGCAGTTCGAGGTTACAAGCTACAAGGAGAAAAATCCGGAAGAGCTCTTAAAAACCCCTAAGAACCATTTAAAGTCCTTTATTGAGAAATGTCAAGGGCAATTTTGTAAAACCCTGCCCATGACCGAATTTAAGAATCAGAAAGAGGACAGGATCGATTTCTGCCTTGAAAATAATGTTAACTGTCCCGGATTTGCACCGACTGCCAATGAGTGTATCAAGATGCTGGATTCTGATAACTGGAATGAGAGGATACGCGCCATGGAGGTACTGGTCAAAATGGGGGAGGGCGCGAAAAAGGCCGAAAGCGCGGTTCTGAAAGTGCTTAAAGCAAAGAAATTGAGGAATGAGACCCAGGCCAGTATTGTATATAAGAATGCCATGATCGTACTGGGTAATATCAGAACATCCGATCCGAAAGCCCTGTCGATCCTAATGGATTCCCTGGGGAGTTTATACAGTTATGTTCCGCAGAATGCCATGGAAGCTTTAGCAAAGATCGGAAAGCCTGCAGTCCCGTACCTGATAAAAGGCCTTTCCAGTAAATTCGGTTCTGTCCAGTTCAAATCAGCCAAGGCACTGGGAATGATCGGCCCTCCGGCAAAAAGCGCCGGGCCGGCCCTTAAGAAGCTCCTGCAGTCCGATAACAGCGCGGTCCATCAGGTCGTTAAAGAAGCCCTGGAAGAGATAGGACAGTAATTTTTTTAATTCAAGATCACCTTATAATAGAATGTCCCTGATCCTGCATCATTTAACGCCTTCTTCCACCGAATCCATTTGATCTTATCTTTTTGAGGCATTACTGTCTCATAAGCTAGTGAAGTGTAGGACTGGTCCGGATTATCATTGGTTGAGTACTCTTCTATCCAGTTCGTAGCCGTTCCCATATAATTAGTTATATAGGTGGTGGATTGTGGAATCCTGTCATAAAGGATCAGGTTGGAAGCGGATCTGTTTCCACTGATCAACAGATGGATTCTGTATTCCATTGTAGAGCCGGGTATAGCTGAGGAGTCACTTAGATTTAAAGAGATATTTGTGATCGTTTTAGAGAGACTGACATCCAGATACGGCCGTATATATTCTTTCCATCCCATATCTATTCTGATGCCTCCACCCACCGGAACCGGATCAGCCGGATCACCTGTGTTTAAGCATGGAGAGGGTTCTGTTAAATACAGAAGGTTAGTGGAATAGACATCAGTTGACTCCCACAGTGGATCGTTGGTGATGGTCCCCACTCCTGGTGTGATATTGATGTAATTTCCAGAATTATTTCCGACAGCATTGTTATAAGTCAGGCTGTTACCTGTACCGGAATTCCGGTCAATGCCATGACCGCTCCTGGTAAAGGCAATGATGCAGTTTTTGATGATATTATTGTCCGAACTGTTTTCCAGGTAGATCCCGTCATAGCCGGCTATTCCTCCGTTGCTTGAGAAGGAGTTGTTCACAATATAGGAATCATCACCGTTATCCAGCCAGAGTCCGTGCCGGGAATTATAGTAAAGAGCATTCCTGAATAGAGTGCTTGAAGAAGAGTTTGCTATCTTTATACCACTCGCACGGTTGTAGGCTATTATGTTAGAGCTTAGTTCATTATCATTTTCATAGACCAGTACACCAGCCTGCTGCGTATCAGACGGATCGCAGTTGGTAGCAATAAAATTTTTCCTGATCTTGTTCTCCCCGGAACCATTATCAATTACAATCCCGGCATTGGTGTTGTGGAGGATCACATTCTCCTGAATAACATTTTTATCACTGTTGTTATTTATCATGATACCGTTGATGCCGTTGTTCAGGATACGGTTGAATCCTATTACATTCGAGAATGCATTGGAGACTGATATCCCATTCCCGCTGTTCAGGAACAAATTGTTGTTGGTGATAAAATTTTGATCAGCATTCTCAGACAGGAAGATCCCACTACTGCATTGAAAGATCGAGTTGCTCCATCCGACTCTGTTATTGTCTCCTTTCCGGATCCTGATGCCGTTAAGATGTGATCGGCCGTAAATAGTATTCTTCTCGATTATATTGTTATCCGCATCATCATGATCAATAGTGATGCCTGAATATAGATTGGAATAGATACGGTTATTATTAATATTATTAAGGGATGCACTGCCGGATATATAAATACCATTGCTCATGGAGTGATGTATGATATTGCTGCCTGAAATTATATTGTTATCTCCATTATTGATCTTGATACCATTGGGTTGAGATAGACCGAAGATTAAATTGTTACCTATTGTATTATAATCCGTATCATCATGGTCGATCAGGATACCGTATGCATTATTTGAGAAGATCCGGTTATTGCTTACACTATTGTAGGTGGCATTACCGGTTATATTAATACCGTTACTGATAGCGTGGTGAATGATATTGCTTCCATAAATAATATTATAGTCACCATTATTGATCCGGATACCGTCAGTCTGCTGTCCTCCGTAAATGCTGTTGCTGGTTATTATATTATTATCTGCCCCGTCATTTTCAATATAGATGCCTGTTCTGGAGTTTGAAAAGATCTGATTATCAGCAATCCGGTTGCCGGAAGCACTTCCTGTTAAAAAGATCCCATCATATTCATTATTAAAAATCATATTATCATTTTGTATCTGATTGTTATCTCCATCGATAATATAGATCCCGGAATTTTGATTTAAACCAAAGATACGGTTTTTTGTGATCGTGTGATTGTCAGATGAATCAGTATCTATGTAGATACCGGCGGTGGAATTGGAATAGATCATATTATTGGTTACTGTATGAGTTGCCGTCCCGACAAAGAGACGTATCCCATAACCGTTATGATGAGTAATATTCTTTTCAATTACATTATTATTTCCGTCTCTGGAGAAGATCCCATAACCGTTGCCATAGGTATTATTGGAGCGCGCCAGATTATTAACACCATATAGTATAATCCCCATAGATGAATTGTTATAGACCCGGTTATTGTTGATTGTAGTAAGGTTTACATCTACGTTACAGTAGATCCCATGATCAGTATGATTGTGAATATCATTGTTGGAGACCACATTGTTATCACACTGAATGATCGTAATCCCAGACCTCTGCCATGTCGGACCGAATATATCATTATCAGTGATGATATTGCCGTCGGATGTTATCCAGACCCCGTACCAGCCGTTGGAACATATAATATTATTCCTTACTTCATTCAATGTTGCCCCATTATTTAATGCGATTCCGTAAGAGGAACTACTGTTATTATGGTGTACATAATTATAGGCAATAATATTCTGGTCACAGCCTGATAAATAGATGCCTTCATTCTGTACCCCTGTTCCATGGATATCATTGCTTGTAATGGTATTGTTGTCAGTAGCATCATCTGTCATATAAATTCCTCGCCAGTCATTATTGTGTATATGATTTTTATTAATAATATTAAAGGTCGCATCACCCGAGACATGTATACCGAAATTATCATGGTTATTGATCTCATTACTGCTCCCTAAGATATTGCTGTCACTGTTTTCAATGCGGATCCCTGCATCCTGGTTTGGCCCGTATATTCTGTTGCTGCTGATCATATTATTATTAGCCGTAGTACTGTTGAAGTGGATTCCGTATGTTGTGTTGTAATAGATCCTATTATTATTGATAATATTATATGTTGTAGAATCATTCAGCACGATTCCGGAGATGTCATGGCGATAGATTCTGTTTGTATTCTCTATTATATTATAGTCACCGCTGAATATATTAATTCCATAATCCTGGCCTGGACCAAAAATACTATTATGGAGAATTCTATTACTGATCGGTGTGAATCCACCTAAATATATTCCTCTTTCAACATTTGAGTATATTTGATTATTTGAAATAATAGAATAATTTACACTTCCACCAGTATAAATACCAATATATCTATGATTGTAAATAAGATTGTCTTTGATTTTACTGTTATCTCCCCAAAAGATGGTGATCCCGTATTCCTGGGAATGCCCGTCTATTTCATTTAAAATGATATTGTTGTTATCACAGTTCTCCCCGTCTATCATAATACCGCGGTTTGTATTTCCATATAAATTGTTGTTGATAATTGTATTAGATGATGAGTTCCCTGATAAATAGATCCCAAATACCTGGACAGGTCCGAATATTTCATTATTTGAAATTATATTAATATTACAACCTGCGCCTGTTCCTGATAAAAATATTCCCCGGTCCGTATTTGCATAGATGTCATTACCGGAGATGGTGTTTGAAAACGAGTTGCCATATAAATAGATCCCATAACTATTATGGCCGTATATAGCATTATTATCTGTGATCAGGTTGTTGTTACCGCTGTCAATTTCGATGCCGTTTATCTGCCCCCCCCCGAATATATTGTTTTGAAAGATTTTATTGTGTGATGAGGAGGATCCTTTTAAGTAGATCCCTTTCTGGCTGTTTGAGTTGATACTGTTGTTATACAGGATATTTGTACCTGATTCTATCTGCATTCCTATGACTGCAAATTGAATTGTGTTCCCCCTGTTTGTATTTAAGCTTGCATTTGTTCCTAATCTGATCCCGCAGGTACTCATGTAGGAGATATTATTGTTTATGATCCGGTTTTGTCTTGCTTTTACAATTTGTATTCCTCTTGTACCTCCATAGCAGGTATTACCTGTAATACTGTTGCTGCTTCCTGTTCCTGTTAAAGAGATATTATTATTGTTATTGGAACAGGCGTTCTGCTGTATGCTGTTCCTCCTGGCACTTCCGGTGAGGAGTATTCCGTTCAGTACATTGGCTATAATTCTATTATTATCAACAGTATTACTGAATGAACTTCCTGAGATAAGGACTCCGTTGGTACAGCTCTGGTTTGTATTCTCTGTGATACTGTTGAAGTCACCTCCGTTGATCATGATCCCGTATAACTGACCGGAGTGGCAGTAATTTCGCCATATCTGATTGTCATCGGAATCCTCACCATCTATACTTATCCCCCCCATTGGATTGCTATTAACTTCATTTTCATAGAGGAGGCTTTCTTTTATCTCTCCTTTAATGTCCAGGCCAATGGTATTATTGTTATAGACCAGATTACCTCTAAGCCAGTTGGTCCGGCCATTGGTCATTTCTATGCCTTTGCTGTTGTTATAGATTTGGCTGTACCTGATGGAACTGCGGTGTACATTCTCCAGCCTGATCCCAGCGAAAGTATTTCCGTATACTTCCATGGAATATAAGATACACCTTTCCGCATTTTTGATCAGTATTCCTTCATTGGTACCTCCTGTACATTTAAATCCGTGAATACGGATCCAGTCTGCTGCATCGATGATAAATGAACTTCCGCCGACCATCTTTCCATTTGAGTTTGGTGTTACAATCACATTGCCTTCGGCAATATAGCTTATGACCTGTCCCCATGGATTTCCGTTCGAACGGATCACGACCTGCTCAAGCTGAGTACCGGGAAGTACGATGACGACCTCTCCCGGATCCAGCACATCCGCCGCATGCTGGATGGTCTTCCATGGCTGGTTCCTGGTCCCTGGCCAGGAGTCATTCCCGGTAGACCACTGGACATAGTAAAAATCAAATCCGAATATGGCAAAATCATGTGAGGTCTCATACTCAATATAATCCAGGGAGTCATTAGCGGGCCTGGTCTCTATGTCAAATGTATGATTGGTCCCTATTGCTGCATTATTCAAAGATTGTATGATCAGGTTTTCTACCTGTCCGGGAGTGGACCCATTCCCTCCGCTCCTTGTTATTGTTAGAAAGGAATCAAAAGGATCAAAAGCAACAAGTAAACTGAACGATCCGGGACTTCCTCCCCAGATTGAAGTTGTCTCAATATTGGTTACGTTCAATAGCCCGAAAACATCTTCATCGAGATACAGCTTGATCTTGCCGTCATTCGGAATTGAGCCCACTTTTAAGGCTGTTGTATAAAAGACCGTTGCAAAGGTTATATTACCGGCTGTATCATCAGCCAACCTGATATAGGCAGTATATGCTCCCATACACCCGGGTTCCGAGTTAGGTTCCCCGGTCCCGATACAAGGGGAGTTATACCTCAGGTGTAAATTCAGTGTAGAAGATGCTTCATCTCTGAATAGAGGGTCCGAGGTAATACAGGTACCGTCCATCGTAACAGAAGCATTACTGCTGTCATTAATGCAGGAATAGCTGACTGTAACAGCGGCACTGCTGTTTATCCCAAGTGCATTACCCCTGGTA
>JAHITG010000165.1 GCA_018817865.1 Spirochaetota bacterium | reverse complement strand
TTTTAGTTTAAAATGAAAAAATTAATTTTAATAGTTGATGATGATCCCATGATTACTAATACTTATAAAAGAATTCTTAATAAAGAAGGTTTTGAGATTAAAGTTATTACTACTGGGGTATCAGCTTTATCCGAAGCTAAAAAAAGAATTTTTGATTTAATTTTGCTGGATATTGGATTGCCGGATATTAATGGAATAGAAGTCTGTTCAAAATTTCGGCAGGATATAGATAATAAATATACACCAATTATTATTATTACAGGTTATGATGATCCTCAGGAAGTTGTAATAGCAATGAAATCAGGTGCTGATGATTATATTACCAAACCAATAGATAAGTCTATCTTAATAGAAAAGATTAATGCGTTATTAATTTAAATATTATTTATATCTTTCATTAATCTGCTGGTTCTGGTTTATCAAGTTCAAATCTATTAACTGTTATAAAAAGAATAATTTTTATATAACTACTATCAGTTTAATTATTTAGTTTTTATATTTTATAATACGGATTCCTCCTCATCATATATTAATTCCAATATCTTTTCCTGTAACTGTTCTAATTCATTATACATTTTTTTAGCTACATAACTTTTGGTAAAAAGAAACGAATAGTGTGATAAAGATTTTTTTTCGGGGAATAGTTGAGCTTTGGTAAATCCATTTGATTCTAATTATTTAATATATAACCGTATTGTTTTTTTATCCCGCTGTTCTGCCTGCTCAATATCAGAAAAACTTTCTCCAGCATGATAGAGTCTGAATATGTTGTAAATATCTTGTTCTGTCATAGGATTATACCCCATTTCTTCTCCTCCAGAATTAAAGTTTCTAAAGAAAGACATAGCATAATTTATTTTGGTTGGCAAGTATTCATGTGTGGAATACTCATAACCCTCGACAATTCTATCTATTTTTAAGCTTATACCACCCCGTCCGTAACCCCTTGCTGAGTTATATTATACTAAAAGATAGAATGATAAAACAGGATGAATATCATTCTGATCAGACATTAGGCGAGTATTCCTTATAGATCTTCATCTTCTTTTTTAAGATGAGATAAACATTATATTTCAGCCTGTCCAGGTCATCCGGATCATTTTCCGCTTTCTCTTTCAGATAATGTTTTATGAAGATCGCTTTCTGAGGATCGAGAGTCAGGAATAAAGTTATTCCCGCATCAAAGGCATGGTCTACCGTATACTTGATCTCGGAGATCGTAAAAGGCCAGGAATAGGGAAGGTCCCGGGAGTGGATCACAGTCTCTCTCTCAATGGTCTTCTCCTCTTTCTTTAAATACTGCCGTATATATTCTCTGATGGCTTTAGACTGTATATCATCGGATATGATCAATCCTTCCGGGAGGACTTCCCTGGCCATCTTGACCAATTTTTTCGAGAAGACAGCAGGAACCATATCAATACCGCTGTAAATAATACTGGACATCATGATTCCGTCCAGATACTCCCTGATCTTTTTGTACACGCTGATATACTCTTCAAGCTTTTCTAACGAGACCGGATACAGGACGACCGAGATATCCGAATTCTTCATTGCTTCTCCGTAACCGGGAAAATGTTTGCCAACCGTCAGGACACCGGCCTTCTGGAATCCCCTGGCAAAGGCTGCCCCCTTTTTTTCGACCACACTGACCGTATCATGAAAACTCCTCTTCAGTTTATACATTAATGATCCCTTTGCCGAAACATCCAGGCAGGGAGCCAGAACCGTATTGATCTTAAGCTCTTTCATATAAGATCCCAGGTCCGCATTGTATTCTACGATCCTCGGTTCACCCCATTTTCCGAAACCCCTGGCCGACGGCATATTTCTGTATTGTTTTATATTCTTAAGCGTATTCACCATCCCACCTTCCTGGTCGATCATAACCAGTAAAGGTATGGAAGATAACTTATTAAAATCCTTGATCCTCTCTTTAATTCCCTTTTGGTTTTTAATATGGTGATGAAAAAAGATCACACCGCCTACTCCCATCTGGACAATATCCCTGTCAGGATAACTGATGATCATCTGTCCGGCCAGCTCATCCAGGCTCATCTGTTCGACCATCTCTTTGATCGTTCCATCCAATTCCTTATTATTCTGAAATAATTGCCTGTGCTGAATTCCCGCACCTGAATATGAGTCTTCTTTCAATAAAGTACATTGTGAAAAACTTATAAAAGTCAAGACCAGTAAAATATATTTAACGGGTCGGATAATCATTTTTTTTGCTCTACTTATATTATAGGAACTTTTAATAAAAAATAAAATGGCTACAGCCGGGAATAAATATTTCCTTGACATGAAAATATATATCTGTTATATCAGTATTATGAAATTCAAAGTCCATGCTAATTACAGGCCTTCCGGGGACCAGCCTCAGGCAATTGAACAACTCGTACAGGGTTTAAAAAAAG
>JAHITG010000164.1 GCA_018817865.1 Spirochaetota bacterium | reverse complement strand
TCAATGTGAGAAATCTTTAAATACAGTTACTACATCTATACCAGAATAAACGGGTTAGATATTACGAGACACTGAAGGTTAAAGGGATAAAAGGTTCAAAGGGGACAGAGGGGATAAATGTAATAAAAAAAACATTTGTACCTTTTAACCCTTTTGTCCCCTTTGAGCCTTTTGATTTAGTTCTTTATAACGGAAACAGTCTGTTGTATGATCATTCACCATCCCTGTAGCCTGCATAAAAGCATAGCAGATCGTAGGGCCGACAAATTTAAACCCTCTCTTCTTCAGGTCCCTGCTCATCAGAACAGATTCCTCTGTCCGGGCCGGTATATCAGACAGTTTTTTATACCTGTTAATTTTCGGTTTAGATCCAGTAAACTGCCAGATATACTCATTAAAACTTTTAAACTCTTTCCGGACTTTCAGGAAAGCCTTTGCATTTTGGACCGCTGCATCGATCTTCAGCCTGTTTCTGATGATCCCCGGATCACTAAGAAGTTCTGCAACCTTCTTCCGATCATACTTTGCAATCCGTCCTGCATCAAAATTATTAAAGACTTTTCTGTAATGATCCCTTTTCTTCAGGACAGTAAGCCAGCTTAACCCTGCCTGGGCCCCTTCCAGAATTAAGAATTCAAATAACATCCTATCATCATGAAGAGGGACGCCCCACTCTTCATCATGATAGGTGATATAAAGAGGATCTTTTGTCAACCATTCACATCGCTTTACCATTATCTTTTATGACCCCTGCCGGTCTTCCCCCATTTTATTCCTTCATTTATCTTTTCAGCCAGCTCCCCCATATCCCTGTCAGAGTGAAATAACTTCTTTGCTTTTCTAATCATTATTTTTTTACCTTTCTTTATAATACGAAAGGCCGTATGATAAAAAGACCTGAATTCTTTATAAAAGGCCAGATCAATATCCCTGATACGCATCCCGCCCTGACAAAGACAGACATATGTCCGGCCGGGGCCCTCGATCCTGACAAAGGAGAGGCCTTCCTGAATTCCAAGGTAGGCCAAAGGGGTCCGGATCGTGAAGCTGTATCCGTTGGTAACGGCGGCCTGCTTCAGAACGACTTTTAGAGTTCCGCTTTTTATATCGATATATCTGTCATAGCGGTCCATATTCAACAGGACCTCGCTGTTCTCATCTATCCTGATGATCGTTTTATCAAAGAGTTCTATATCACATATGGCTTTCGGATCGGTCATGATAACACACCGGGGCCCCAGCATCTGATCGATACGCGCAAATTCATCATTGATCATGATGTTCCCATGTAAAAAAAGAACTTTTCCCCTGTATCCGGGAACATCTTTTTTCATAAATCCGCATGAACTGATCATTAGAATACAAAAGAAAAAAGAGATGAAAACTTTATTTTTCATATTCATTGAAAAAACCTCACCTGGCACAAAATGGCATTTATTCACCGGATACCTCGATCGCATCAATAACCGAAAGGTCATACTTCTTCAGAATAAGGATCTTTTTATCCCAACTGTTTATATATATAAAATCATCATAAAAACTGATAAATGTATCTTTGCTTATCTTTTCCCCTGATCTCGCTACAAGGTTTAATGTTTCATCGAATTTGCCAAGGTAGAATTCCTGATCATCTATAATGACAGCATAAATAAAACCTTTATTAATCTGTACAAAGCTCCGCCAGAAAATATTCTCGGATCCCACGGCCTTTTGCTTCAAACGATCGCGGTCAAGAAGGGTAAGCTGATGTTTTTCATTATGCCCCCCGGCATGGGTAATGACCACTACCCCTCCGGAGAAGACATCATAACGGCTTCCGCAGATATTCTCTACCGGTGACTTGAAGAGGATCTTCTTTGTTTCCGCATCGATCATGTACATCGTATTATTATAATGCCCGTCTACCAGATATTCCCTGATCTTCAGATAAAAAAGTTTCCTGGCATAGATATTCCTGTCCACATCCCTGTCCCGAAGGGCATCTTCCCTTTTATCCAGTTCTTTCTCCTTTTTTATCAGTTCCTTTATTTTTTCTGAATTCTTCTTTAATTCATCTTCTTCGATCTCCTTTACCTCTTCTTTCAGGCTTTCTTCCTTCCTTTGAATCCGGTCTTCATCTTTCTGAACCTCTTTATCTCTTTTTTCTATCTTATCCTCTTTTTCCTCATATTCCTTTCTCTCTTTTTGGACTTCCTCTTTTTTCTTTTGCATCTGCTCTCTCTCTTTCTGCAATGATGCTTCTTTTTTGATCAGATCCTCCTCTTTCTGCTTCCTTTTTTTATCATCTGTTATCTTCCCGAGAGCCTCTTTCTCTTTTCTTATCGTTTCTTCTTTCTCAAGGGCTTCTTTTTCCCTTGTCTTTAAAATATCTTCAGATCGCTCAATGGATTCCTTCTCTTTCAGTAAAAGTGTTTTATCCTTCTGAAGGGCCTTTTTTTCTTCTGTGACCTTATCTTTGTCCCTCGTAATGATCTTCTCTTTGATCTCTAAAAGGTCCTTTCGCACATCCAGGTTCTCATCGTCTTCACGCATCAGATCCCTCACTGATTTATGCGAAAGAACATCCGGATCGATCGCATCGAGATCTCCTCTTTTAGCCTGATGTGTCAATGGTATAAGCATCCTGGTCTTTCCGGGCCAGTCATAATACTTTGTCGATATACCGGCATTCTTTTTATTGATAAAATAGAGGACCGTGGTCTTATACTTTGAAGAGAAGTAGTCCATATCACTGCGGTGGATCGCATTATAATAGGAAGCAAATACAGAAAGTGAATAAGCATTTTTTTCGGAATAATCATACATGTTCATAAGATAACCGGCAATAATACGGCGGACATTCCGAATATGATCTACCCGGGCATCCTTGTCAATGGAAAAGATATCTGCTGAAAGCTTATTCTTTTCCTCTTCTGAGACAGCATGAATGATAGAATACTTCATATGATATCGGAATTGCCGGTTGTCCCCTTTTTCAGAGACATTCTCTGCCAGGTACCTGCCGATAGCTTTGATGCTCATCGGCCCGTCCATTTTCTTATGCTTTCCGTAATAATTATAGAACTTTACTTTTTTAGCAGATCTTAACTCATCAACATCGACCTCTAATGCCACAAGGTTACCTGCAAGGAAAACAAGAAGCATAAAAATAAAGCTTATTACGTATTTTATACGTCCTTTATCCGGAAACATCGAAGTGTATGCCATACCAACCCTCCCAATTTGGTAAGTGAGACCAATACTTATATTATATAAAATTACAGATCATCATCAACATCTTTTTTCGGTGCCTTCATGCCGGTAAAAAAACTGGAAGCATTGCCTGAGATCTTCCATATTCCTTTGTTATTCTTTGAAACTGAAAAAGGACGCGGATTATCAGCACCGGATGTTTCAATAAAGAACTTGATGCTTTTGGGCCTTTTGGAATATTTATTGGTCTTTAAAATGAACTTCCAGGGACCTTCGGGCAGCTTATACCCGTTATCTCCTGAAGTACCGCTGAAATAGGTGTTTGGAGCCCAGGGCATCTGGTCCAGATATTTCAGCTTCCATTGAAAACTTGAATCCGGACTCCACCCCTTATACCCCTTATGGTTCTTTTGAAGGTTATTTCTTTCCAGGACGATAGTAAAGCATTTCATACCTTCCTCTTTATTTTCAACATAGATCTTTGCAGCTAAAACAAGCATGACTACCCCCCCTTCCGGGTACACGGCTACCTTATCACGAAGGGAGATAAACTCCTCTACCGTCTTCGGGATCATATCAATATGGATAAAAGCGGTATTCTCGTCAAATTTCTCATAATACTTGAATTCTGCCAGGACGGGAAAAGAGCCTGTAAGAATTACTGTAATCACTGCAATCGTAGTGATCAAAAAAAGAAAAAAAATTCTAATTTTTTTCATTTTAAACCTCCTGAATAATATTGTACTTATTATATCCACCTCTTCATAAAAGACCGGATACCGCCGGATGCTTTCACCATGATCACCGGTTTCTCCGATTTCTGGGCTACGGTCTCAGGAATTGATGTTTTTACGAATTGATGCAGGAGCCCTTCCTGAGTGCTTCCCAGAACTACAAGATCATAATCCTCTGATTCCTTTAATATAGCATCTGTTACATCTTCAGAATGAATGACCTTTGTCCCTATCCTTTCTGAAGGAAGCCCGACTTTATCTTTATTCTCTTTTAAGAACTGCTTCAGGTTGAATTTAGACTTTTTTGAGGATATGGTTAAAGCGGTAACCTGACTCTTGTCCCTGCTTCCGATAATACCGGCAATTTCCAGGGCCAGTATGCTGTTCGGGCCTCCGGCAAGAGGGACCAGGATCTTTTTAAATTCACGATGACCGCAGTCCTTTAATATAGCCACATCACAGGGTGATCTCTCAATAATGGAATCAATAATATGACCCAATTTATATTCATTCTTTTTAATGGACCCGTGCCAGCCGATGATCAGCAAGTTGATCTTTTTTTCCTTGACTGCCGAGATAATACCGCGGGCAATATTACGGCAGTACCGCAATGTTGTACTCACGGAAAATATGGGAGCCAGATAAAGCATGGCCTCAACCATTCCCTCTTTTCCTTTAGCCATGTACTTTCCCGCATCCCTGAGAGAGACCTGATCAGGCACAGGAACCATATGCAGAAGCTCAACATGGGCATCCTTTGCCTTGCAGATCCTGTATGAGGTCCGGACCAGGTCCAGTGCATTATCCGGATTGGCAACACTGACCATGATCCTGTACTCATCCCCTTCGATCTGTTTGGATTCCTCCTCTTCAAAAACAAATATTTCATCTTTTGTCATAACAGCACGCTTTTTAGAATAAAAATGATAGATCAGCAGGCCGGAGAAAATCCAGACCGGAGCCACGATCCATGCTATCCAGCTCATATGGATAAGCCATATAGCCAGAATACCCTGGCATATAATAGCCAGGATCGGAAATACGGGAAAGAGCGGCATAATAAATCCGTATTTCAATTCATCACCCATATTACGGCGGATCTTGATAACACATATATTTACCAGAAAGAAGAGAAATAAGAACATAATGCTGGCTGAGGAAGCCACATCCATGGTCGGAAGCAGAGTGGCTACTACTAATATGATCAAACCGGAAAAGATCAGGGCGACCCATGGCGTTTTCCTCCTGGCGGATATCTTTGAAAAAAAAACGGGAAGCATTCTGTCCCTTCCTAAAGCGTATGATGCCCTGGTAGCCGAATAGATCGTAGCATTCAAAGCAGATGTGGAGGCAAATATTACCGCAAGTGTCAGAAGGATATTCCCCATAGGTAATAAACGGGAAACAGCTTCGCCAAAACCCTTCTCCTTGAACTGCCCGATCCACTGCCACACCGGACCGTTAACACCCTCCGAACCGGCCTTAACCGAGATCACGGCTGCAAAAGCAACCAGAATATAGGTGATCGTAACAATACCAACTGAATAGAGCATGGCCTTGGGAAGGTTCCTTTTCGGGTCAATGGTCTCATCCCCTGCCTGAGCGATAACTTCATAACCTTCAAATGCTACAAAAGTGAATCCCATTGTAATAAGAAGCCTGTGCCAGCCGTGCGGAAGAAAAGGTTTAAAATTAACCAGCCTGGAAGGGTCTTTGACCGCTACCACCACTCCGATAACACCGATAAAGATCAAAAAGGCAGTCTGTGCCAAAGTTATCAGGGCTCCTATTTTACCTGTCTCGGAAGCCCCTCTGTAATTAATGTAAAGGAAGAAAAGGGCAACTAGAACAGCAAGGGCTTTCTCTATAATATAAAAACTAGGTCCGGCCCAGTCTAAAAAGCCCAGTTGATGGAAATACCGGAGCACATAAATGGAAAAGGTCAGAGCATAGATACTTCCCGCAATGCTGGAGGCAAACCACTCCATCCATCCTGCAAGAAAACTGGTACCCCGTCCGAATCCGACCCTGGCAAAATTATAGGCACCTCCCGCATGGGGGATAGCACTGGAAAGCTCCGCATAGGACATGGCTGTCATAATAGCGATAACCCCGTTAAGGGCAAAAGTAAGCAGCACTCCCCCGGGGCCGGCAACATGGATAGAATTCCCTATCCCTAAAAAGACTCCGGCACCGATCATCATCCCCAAACCCATCATGGTTATATGAAAGAGAGAGAGTTCCCGGGAAAGTTCTGAGGATACATGCCCGGTTTCTTTCATTTATCCAGTTCCTTGATGATCTTCCGGGCTGAAGTAGGCCCTTTATCACAAATAAAATTGATCATACGCCTGCTCCAGAGGACTATGAAGGTTAAAAAGCCGATCGCACCCGCAATAAGGATACATCCGATTACAATATCTTTATCCATAAATTATCATTTATGTATGGTCAGACCCGCATAAGCCTGATCAAGGTCTGAAAACCAATATACTATAATTTATTTTAACGTCAAATTAAATATAATAATATAGGAATATAATTAATGTTTTTTCTTGCATTTACATTTGATATTTGTATAATTAAACATAACCATCATATCCGGAGTTTATTCTATGAATAAGATATCATCTGTGATCATTATTATGTTCATTATTTCATTTTCATCTATTGTTACAGGAAAAACGAAAGTAGAAGTCAAGGGTAAAAAAGGCGAATGGGAACTCCATCTGAACGGAAAACCATTCGAAATAAAAGGGGCCGGCGTCAATCATATCCACGGCATGCATGGAGAAGATTACCTGGCCATGGCCAAAGAGATGGGAGCCAATGCCGTGCGGACATGGAACTTTGCTCCGGGCGGATATGACCGAGCCTATCTGGACCGTGCTCATGAACTGGGTCTCTATGTAGCTTCATGGATCTGGCTTAATCCCACATACGAAAATAATCCCCAACTTACGTACCGGCCGGGAAGCGCTTATCGCAGGCTCTATAAAGAAAAAGTGGAAACATGGGTCAACGAGATCAAAGACCATACCGCCCTTTTAATGTACGGCGTAGGGAATGAAGTCATCTTCTTCTCGCACTCTGATGAGGAGAAAGTCTGGTTTGCACAATTTTTAAACGAGCTCTGCCAGCTTATTCACAAGCTCGATCCTGATCATCCCGTGATCTATGCATCTGCTTTTGAGCATGGCATGCCTTATCTGGCAAAATATACACCTGATCTGGATATTCTGGGCCTCAATATGTACACACATGTCATCTCCATGCATAAACACTGGGAACGGAATAAATTCAAGATCCCCTACATCTTTACGGAATTCGGCCCCGTGAACATGTGGAGTGTCGGGAAGGATAAGAACAATTATCCCATAGACCCTCATGACTGGCATAAAGCCAGAGAGTATAAGCGAATAATGAAGAACATGGAAAAATTTAAAGGAAATCTTCTCGGTGGTTTTATCTTTATGATCGGAGAGACTTTCCAGTGGACAGACAGCTGGTGGACGCTGAACTGGAGGGATCTGAAGAGAGCTTCCTTCTGGGAGGCATATCAGCACTATACAGGGAAGGAACCGGAAAACACCCCCCCTATAATAAAGTCTATCAAAGTAAGTAAGATCAGAGACCTGAAGCCTTTTGAAGAGATCATGGTTAAGGTTTTGGTCAAGGACCCTGATAATGACCCTGTCACGCTGGATTATGATCTGAGAACAGTAAAGAACGGTATTGTCACTTATATGCCGGATGAATACTGGGAAGAAGTAATGACTCCTGTTGAAGGCGGCTTTAAGCTGAGGATGCCTTCCTTCGGATCTACTTTTATTCTTTATGTCTTAGCCAAAGATGATCATGGCAATGTGGCTGTTGCCAATCAGTCCCTTGTGGTACTGCCTGAATAATCTGATCAATGTACTAGAACCATACTCGTATACCGGATTGAATTCCACCCAATTTTGCGTATTTAGCGGATATCTCCTGGTAACCGATATAGACTTCAAACCTGCTTAGCATGAATCCGGCATCGATCTCCCAGTCCCAGAAGGAGATATCTTTACAGGAGATCCCTCCCAGTTTAAAAAATATTGAAAGAGGTTTTACCGGAAAGATATGGGTCATCCCGCCGAAACCAAAGCCATTTCTGGATAAAGAATTATTAAAGATGGCATATTGTACGTAAAAACTGAAGTCAAAAGAACCCAACTGAATAAAAGGAAAATCAAGTCCGTACCCGTGAAGAGCAAGATAGTCCGATGCTTCTTTGTAAACCTTATAATCGATCAGAAGGCCGAACATTCCCCAGAATCTGCTCTGAATACCCAGATACCAGGAAGAAGTAGCACTGTCAATATTCTGTACTCCAAGATCAAGATTTATAAAGTATTTCTTTGGTGATTCCTCTTTGCCGGCAACACCTTCCCCGGAGGGTTCATCCGGAAATACCAGACTGATCCAGTTCCGGTTCCTTTCCGCATAGGGATAATCAGAGTATGTTGCAGCCTGGTTCATCCTGATCAGGATCGATGTGAATTCAGAGAAAAAAGTGGAAAAACAGGATGAGAAACAGTCATCATCTTTCTCCTCAGCTTCCTTCTTTTTCTTTTCCTCTTTTTTCTCCTTCTCTTCCTTTTCTACATCCTCTTTGAAATTATCCAGTGTCCCGGCCATGGCATTCCGATTAAAGCTGTTAAAAGGAATTAATGAAACAGAAGAAGAAAGAAAAATAAAAACAAGAAAGAGGATCCCCGGAATACAGAGATACTGTCTGGTCTTTTTCTTCATAAACAGTCAACCTTACCCATCTGTCATTTCTTAAGGGGTTGTTGCCCAAATGGATCAAACAAAGGTAGCCGCAGGCTTTAGCCTGCGTAATGGTGCAATAATGTCATTAAACGCAAGCTAAAGCTTGCGACTACCACTATTTGATAATATTATCCCTTTGGGCAACAGACCCTTAAGATTTGATCCTGTAGATCACCCTTCCGGCCAGGCGCAGGAGTGAATTAAACAAGAGATCAAGCGGATACAGAATGTTAAATCTGCTCAATGTTTCCGTTAGTATGATCATCTTCCTGTTGCGTTTAAAAAGATAGATATTAAAAAGACTGATGATGAGAAAACGAAAGACAAAAGGAACATTAAGGTGAAAACTTAATTTACAGAATGTGCGGAATAAATATTTTGAGAGATAGAACTGGTTAACAATGAGTTTGCAGAGCCGGGTGAGTTCTTCCCTGCTGATCTGATCCGTATAGACCCGCAAACTGGAGTTGTCGACATAGATCCCGTCCAGTTTCTCTATGATACGGGCCATCTCAGACTGGGGGTAACACCTCAACCTGTTGAGACAGATAAAGTCGATCCAGCTCTGATGGCTGTAGTCCGTGATCTCAAGAACTTCTTCTCTCGTTTCCTGATAATTCCCAATAATGTAGTAAGCCTGAATAATGATCGCCGTCCGTTTCATGTTCTCGAATGCCTCATCATTGATCTTCCGGGTATAGCCCTTTCGCAGCCACTTCAGCACATGGTCCTGCGGGCTCTCTATACCGATCGCAAGGATAAACCTGGCCTCGTTGAGCTTGGCTACCAGGTCCTTTCTTTTAGCCAGTGGTGTTGACCGGCACTGGGCCCAGAAGGTCTTCTTCATTTTATGTTTTTTGATCAGATCCGTCAGTGTCATGATCCTGTCCACATCTTCAAGAAAATTGTTGTCATTAATGAGGACATATTTTATATCTTTATCCATCTTCTGCAGCTCTTCAAATATATCCTCAGCGCTCCTACTGTGCCATTTCGACCCTTCAAATTCACAGTACGCGCATTTATAGGGACAGCCGTGTGATGTATAGATGCAGTCCATGCGGCTGCCGAAAAGATAGTACTTGTACTTCCGCAAACTTCTATCCGGATATAAATACGGAACGATATTCATCTCCCTTGGAGGGGTCTTGATGATCTTTCCTTTCCCCTTATAAACAATGCCCTTTATCTTCTTTGAATATCCCTTTATTAAATATTCTCTTAAGGTCTCTTCCCCCTGCCCGTTGATGATGATATCAATATTGGGAAAATTCTCCAGTAGATAATCTTTGATCTCACAGGCAAAGGTACCGCCCAGTATTAATTTTTTATCTTCCGGTATGCTCCTGATCAATTGATAAACATATTCCAGGTCATACTTTTTTGAAGTCGATCCGGCTACGCCCTTTTCCCTTCCCCAGGGAATGGAGAAACAGACTATATCCACGCCATCGAGATATTGAGTAAGGTCATCCTCAAACCGCATATCAATGATATCAATACGGCCGAACAGGTCCTTTACCGAAGCTGCCACGATCTCCAGGCCGATGGGAGGAAGTTTTCCGAACTGGACCCAGGGATCCTTGCGATAGGGGTATACGAAAAGGCCCTTATTAAATTTTGGCTTTATTTCTTCTTTCATTGTTTTCATAAATTTCCATACTGTTCAAACAAAAAAACTACTATATTAACGGCAATAATATACTATTTAATTATTATACTGTCAATTATTATTAAGGAAGGATCTGTATAAATAAATATAGAAATCATTTTAAAATGAAATATATTTGTTGTGTCTATAGATGAAAATAATATTAATATTCAGTATTCTTTTTATACTTTCAGCCGTTCCCCTTATTGCCGAAACAGTGAATCACAAAGCGATCTTTACAAATATACAGAGTGCCCCTAAAGAAAAAAGAGAATTGCTGGAGGAGTTATACTTTGCAGGATGGGATGCCTATTACAGGAATAACCTGGAAGGATCGCTGTTTCACTGGGAAAAGATCAGAAGTGATAATGCCATTTTAAGTAAAGAGCTGAAGATACTTGTAAATAAAACACGCGCAAAATTAAGGGACGGGACCGGGGAGATCCCCCTGAATGACAGGAATTTTATCCTGACCTTTACGAACAAAATGAGGAACATAAACAGGGTAGAATATAATGCCATGAAGAGGTTCTTCCTTCTCGCAGGATTATCAAAAAAAGATGCTGATGTTGTCAACCGGTATATAACCGTGATAGGACCGATCACAGATGAAACAAATCTGAAAAAACTCTATAAGTTCAATAAAAAGAAGATCGATATATTAAAACGATATTTCATCTTTGAAGGAAAAAAGATCATTTTTAAAGCAGATGTGCTTAAAAAGGTCTATATCGAGGCAGTGATCGATGGAAAAAAAGAGAAGGGAAGGTCATATAAACCTGAAGACAAGATCATTTTAAAGGCATACAACAGTTTGAGGCTGAGGATAAGCGATGCCGGAAGAATAAAGGCGCTGATCAATGAAAAGCCGATCGACCTTGGAAAAAAGGGGGAGATCATAAATAAAATATTCACATGGGAAGAGAAGGAGAAAAAAGGAACTCTGACCATAAAAGATTTTTTCAGTGACAGAAAAACAGTAACTAAAGGAGGTAAAAATGACAACTAACCGTTTAACTTGTATTTTCTTCATAGCTGCTATTGCACTTTTCCCGATCTGCATTCTTCATGCAGAAGGGAATAAAACGGACAATATTGAAAGCCCGTATGGAGTCCTTGCCTTTTTATCCTGGGACCATGAATGGAACAACAACCACTATTCAAAAGAAAAACTCACTCAAGCGGTCTCATTGATGAAAGAAGCCGGTATTGACTGGGTCAGGATGGATTTCCTGTGGGGTGACATTGAACCTGAAAAAGGTAATTTCGTCTTTGAAAAGTATGACTATATCGTGAACCTGCTGAGAGCAAGCAACATCAATATCCTCGGAATCCTTGAGTATAATCCTAACTGGCGGAAGGCCACATGGAATGCAGCGCCGGAAAGGGAATTATATGTTCTGTATGCCGGCCAGGTAGTAGAACACTTTAAAGACAGGGTAAAGCACTGGGAAGTCTGGAATGAGCCGGATGACAAAACATACTGGGAGCCTCAGGACAGGATGGAGGCCTACAGCCGTCTACTCAAAGATACCTATACCGTCCTGAAAGTGATCGATCCCGAATGCAAGGTCGTGATGGGAGGCGTCTCCATGACCATTGCCGTATCGTTGGACCGGATCTATAAGAACGCCGGTAAAGAGTATTTTGATATTGTCAATGTCCACCCTTTTGTCAATCCCCTGCTCCCGAACCGGGTGCAGATACTGCAGGGGATATACCAGGGTATCCGCAGGGTCATGAAGAAGCATGGCGATGCGGATAAGGATATATGGTTCACGGAACTGGGCAGTCCCGGTGTTAAGGAACCGGATAAGAATAACGGCTGGTGGATGGGTATCAGCCCTACAAGAGGACAGCAGGCCCGCTGGCTCACACAGGCGTATTCCGTAGCCTTAAAATTCAAGGGGGTTAAAAAGATCTTCTGGGCATTTTTCCGGGATACGATAGATCACTTTCATAACGGAGTGGATAGTTTCGGATTGGTGGAAGAAGATTTTACCCCAAAACCCTCTTTTGAAGCCTACAAAAAGATGACCAGAGAAAAGATAACGACACCTGAAAAATAAAAAACCGGGATGGCCTTAGGCGAATAAGGAACACCCCGGATCATAATTTATATAATGGGCTTCTTCAACCCCTACTTTTTCATAGATTCGAGTAATACCATCTCCATATCTCCTCTGTGAGAAGCAGGATCCAGATAGATATCTATGATCTTTTCATGCGGAAGCTTCTCGATCCTTTCGTTCATTATTTCAAGAACTTTGGAGTTGATCCGGATCGCTTTCTGTACCGGCATCCGTTCCGGATTGATGTCGATCCCAAAGAACTCTTTATATCCTGTCATCTTCAGGGCATACAGAAGGGCTTCCGCCTGCTGCCATTCCACTACACCTACATTAAGATCCTGATCATAATTACCCAGGGGCTGGCTATTGAAATGAGTATGAGCCAGACGGCCTTCCCGGCAAACCATGGAATAGGCATACGGCGCATCTTCATACCCCATCCGTACATGTCCGATCTCCGGATTCAATCCGACCAGAGCATGTCCTTCTTTGAGCAGTTTTCTATTTTCAAGGTTCTCCAGTTTTTGTTCGATCCGCATTGCTGCCAGGATCCCGTCTGAAGTGGTCCGGTATATATTATTATGGGCCGGTTCATAGGGTTTCGGTTCAATAGCAACGCGTACTCCGGGAACTTCATCCATGGCTTGAGCTAAAGAGGTCTCAAAGCTCTCCCACATCCAGTAGAACTGATTTCCCAGCGGGTATGTATACCCTTCTATACCGGGCCACGAGATGGCACAGTTTGCCCCCATCTCCTTTACCAGCTTCAGTCCTTCCGACGCGATCTTGATCGCCTTCTTTCGTACTTTCGGATCAGGATTTGAAAGGGCTCCGAATTCAAAATCCTTATCATAAAAATGAGAATAGGGAACACCCACAAGTTTGATCTTGCTTTTCTTTTCCAGATCCCTGTAGAGGTCCAGGTTATCAAAGTTAACTTCTGCCGGGTAATGTGCTTCGATCCCTTTTACCCCGTACCGGGCAAGGTCCTCTGCCATCTTTAGCCGCTCTTTTATGGATTTCTCCTCGATATATTTATCGTGAAACCGCCCGCCGGAAGGAGTAAAATACCAGATACCCACGGAAAGCTTCAGATCAAGCCTGAAGCTCTTTAAATGTCTGATCATCTCCTGCTTATTCCGGATGATCTTCTGATAGGAAAGATCTTTAAGTTTATACATGCTAAAACCTCCTTAATCGTTGATTGACGAACTGTTTTTCAAGCTCTTTGTATCTCTGGTTTAATTTATTAATACTCTTTAAATTTTTTCTGTTTGGCTTTATAAGTGAGCCGGGATCGATCTTGATGAACCGCTTTATTGCTTCCTTATAAGTGATCTTCAGTATATTCCTTGCTCCGCTGACAGCGCAACCCAAAGAAGCCGCATAATCCGCATCCCTGATCATATAGCTGTTTGCATTAAAAGCATCACTTATCAATTGACGCATGAAGATATTTTTTCCTCCACCGCCGACGATGCAGACGGATCCTGCTGTATCAAGATGAGGTGAATGAATAAAAAGTGAGAGGACCTGGGAAATATGCAGGGCCCGTATATTTATTGATCCGTCCGCTTCTGAAAATCCTGCCCGTATGATCCCTTTCTTACAAAATGGAACTGATTCATTCAATAAATAAGGCAGCATCAATTTTTCACCCTCCGACAATAAAGGATCCCCGGCTGATCGGACATATTTATCCCAGTCAGACGCTTTGATCGAAGAGCACTTTTTCGAAGAGTTTATATACTTCTTTAAAAAATGATCATGCAATTTTGCCCCGTTCGTGAAACAGCACAGAGCCATGGCCTTCCCCCTGGTATAACCGAATATATTATACTCACCTGTGGATGAAGGAATGATCTTCTTCATGATGCCGTTTATTGTATAGCTGGAACCGAGAGAGACCACCACCTGGCCCCCGGCTCCCAGAAGAGTGGCCGGATTGTCCCCGGTACCAATGAGTACGACCGTATCCCGGTTAAAGCCGTATCGTTTTACGAAATAATCACTGATCCTTCCTGCTGTTGAATCATAGTGGCTGATCTCTCCCAATTTCTCCTTAAGAGATGATGATATCCATCTTTTTTCAAGGTATGTATCAAATGCATCAATTATTCTTTTATTCCATCCGGGCTCTTCAATATCCAGAGAATTGAGGTTACTGCCCCAGCCGTCTCCGGTGTCAACGGGAGCAAGGCTCCCTGTCAGGATCGATGTAAGGAATGCACTCAATATAAAAATATGAGAGGTTCTGCAGTAATTACCAGGGTCCTGAACAGCCCACTTCAGGATCTGGGCAGCAGGGAACCGGGTTTCGGATTTATTACCGGTCAGATCAGATATTTTATTACCTGAGATCTCATTCAGGATATCTGTCTCTTTCTCTGTGCTTCTATCCTCCCAGATGGGAGAGGTCTTCCTCGTAAGAGCGGGACCGACCTGATCCAGAAGAGTAAGGGAAGGATCAAGTGATCGCAATCTGTCTTTTAATCCGGATCCTGCATACACCGTACAGTGCTGCATGGCATCAACTTTAATGATCCTGATCTTCTGCACAGGCACTTCATCCAGCATCAGCTTCCTGAAGGCATGATCAAGTGCTTCGATGAGCAGGAAAGGAGAGGTATGCCTTATTTCATCGGCAGGGTGCGGCAATACCCCTCCCCTGCTCCTGTATTTTGGGAATGTGTCATCATAATCAAATTTCGCCTTATAGATCACCTCTGTTGTATCAATATCAAGAAGAAGCAGTTTCACGGACTGTGTGGAAAACTCGAGGCCTAATGATAATCTTTTTTCACTCAAAAATAAACTCCGCATCACCTTTACGTGAACTGATCCTGGTTTTCCCCAGGAGCTCCTTCTTTGATATTCGGATCCTTATCTTGTTCCCCTGCTTTTCGACCCTCAAACCGGGGATCCTCATTCTCTTCCAGTCAGCAAATGGGAAAAGAGGTATAATAAGGTCATCAATAAGCGGGTCGATCAAACATTCATTCGTAACCCGGTCCAGTGCGAACCGGCAAATAGCGGGAAAGATACCGATGGAAGTAATTCCCCTGGGATACCAGATCAGATTATTTTCCAGTGTCGTGTCATAAAAACAGGTAACGGGTTCATTGGTATTCACCGTTATCTGGTAGCTCCAGTATTTCTGAATATTATCAAGTATATTCACATCCAGATAAGCTGCAGTAAAGTCCTTCCATAGATTTTGTGAGAACCATACATTCCGATCCCCTCCGGAGGTATGGGTACATCCGTATTCGGTAGAGGTCTCCCTGTTCGCATTGATGATATCCTTCCGCATCCTGTCCGGATCAAGACATACAGGCGAATTGACAAGGAAGGGATAAAGTAGGCCGTTGGAAGTATAAATAGAATAAGCATCCCACCCTTTAAGCTCCCCTTTTCCCAGGGGCTCTTTGGTCCAGGCATCGACCATCCCGTCCGTAGTTTTATTCAGTGTGACAATATAATGGTCATCAAGCCATGCCAGATCCTGCAGGGTCTTTTTTGTTTTCCGGATAAACCGGTTAATTCTCAGTGCCTGATCAGGATCATTGTTCCATTCTGACATCTGTGCTGTTTTTTCAAGCGCAGAGTATGATTTGAATCCCAGATAGGTTTGTTTTAAACCGTATTGAATAGCCGGAGAGGCATCATCAATGGTATTGGCTATCCCGTTTTCAGGTATCCCATCTGAATCTTTATCCGCAAGCATTATAAAATCACTTACTTTTTTTATTATATGATAATACTTTTTTATCAGAGTGCTCTTCCCTGTAAAACGCCAATAAGCAAACTGCAGCAGCAAATAATTACAGTTCTCCTCGATCTCCATGTTGTGGGGATAGTGCTGCATTCCGATCCGCAGGCCGGACCCCATATCATGTGAAATAGTTGCACTCCTTCCTTTTTCACTGATCTCACCCGGGCATTGTGACCCATCCTGCTGGAAGTATTCCCATTTCTTTAATATTAATTCAAGTAGCTCCGGCCAGAGCATGAAATAGACCAGGGCAAGATTATATTCCACATCCATGGTAGAATTATAATAACAGCTCCCTTCCCAGACACTGAACCAGTCCTCCTTCTCCTTCCACTTCAGCCACCATGTGTTCATCAGGAAGGAATGGAAGGAAAAGGCAATAAAGTTCCTGTAATCCGAACCAAGCGAGTTATTTATAAAGAGATCATCAAAAAATTCTGACCGCTTCATAATATGATCTTTATTTTCTCTTGCATACCTGATCAACTCCTCTTTTGAAGAAAAATAATCCGTGTATTTAAAAGGGACATTCCTGTCAAAAATGTTGAAAAATTCCTCATTATAAAAAGAACCCCAAATGAAAGGATACTCTACCTGCTCTTTTTCAGGTTCCAGAGAGAACGGGATACTGTAGCCATTATCACCAAACCGGAAGGACCCCTTATTAGGCACAATAAAATCCTCCTGGTTAAAACTCCTGCTTTCAATATGATCATCCGTGATCTCAGGATTGTAAACAGCAGAATTTGTCTTGAATTTAAATGAGAGCACCTGGGCTTTACTGTCAGGATGAACAAAGATCCTGTTAGAGGAAAGTTCCAGGAAAAATTCCCCTTTAACAGATCTTTTCTCTTTTATCTTGTCCCACCTGTATTTTTTCAATTTCTCAACAGTGACATCAATAAAAAAGAAGGGAGCAGTGGTAATCCTGATATCCCCGGGATAAAAGGGAGAAGAGAACCGGATCGTTAGTTTAATCCCTTTCTTAGATGAAACAGCTGTATATTGAATGGCGTTCATGGTAATGGACTGTTCAACGAATTTAAATGCTTTATACTTTTTTGTGAACGGCAAGGTTTCCGGACTGCCCCCCTTCATTTTTATTCCTACGGCAAGGTCCAGTGACAATTCGTCAAAAATACCGAAGCGGGGATAGAGCACCCTCTTTTCCACAGGATCAAATATGATGCACAATCGGGATCCGCACGTCGCTAAAGCATCCGCCATTTTCAACATGGTCATCTCCTCTTATTTATTCTGCTGCAGTAATTTGTTCACATCACGGGTGATCTCATCCAGGCCTTTTCCCACCGGATATGCTCTTTCCGTATTCAGTATCAGTTCCAGCCTCTGCACAATGATCCCTCCCATCTCATCCCACTGCGGAATAACAGGAAGCATTCTTCCGTATTTTAAGGTCTTTAAAAAGATGATCGCATTCTTCGGGTCCTTATGCGGTTCAAGGAAGACATCGGAATTGGCCAGATCCATTCTTGCGGGAGTAGCAAATCCCAGCTTTGTAAACGCAGTCATCCCTTTTTTACTGATGATATACTTGATCAGCTTCCATGCCTCTACAGGATGTTTGGATGTTTTAGCAACAGCATATCCGTCGACGAACAGAGGAGCAACACATTTTTTTCCTGTTATCATGGGTGCTACATCCCAATGAAAGGATGTTAATCGGAAGTTGCGTCTTTCCCACGGCCCGATAAAGAACATGGCGATCTTTCCCGTCTGCACCATGGGCAGTACTCCTTCTTCACCCAGGGTATCCAAGGTGGGAGAAACTTTGTATTTCAGGACCATGTCTGCGACAAACTGCATGGCCTCTTTTGCTTCAGGAGAGTTCAGAACACATTTCGTTCTATTCTTATTCAGCACACTACCGTTGTTCTGCCAGATATACATGGCCCACCACGGCATCCAGCTCTGGACCAGTGCTCCATACTGATCTGTATGGCCGTCCCCGTCAAGGTCCTTTGTTAATTTCACGGCTGTATCCAAAAACTCTTTCCAGGTCCAGCTCCTGTCTGATGGAGGATAGGATACTCCTGAGCTTTTAAAAATATCTTTATTATAATACATGACAAAAACCCCGAAGTCCCTGGGTATACCGAGCATCCTGCCTTTATATTGAAAAGCTTCAAGTGTAATTGGATAAAAATCCTTTAGATCAAAATCAGCATCATTATCAGTTAAGGTCCTGATATCCTTAAAGAGGCCTTTGTGAGCCAGCGTAACGAACATCTCATTATTGATCGTAATAATGTCAGGTGCATTTCCGCCTGCAGACATGGTAAAGATCTTTTCACGATACCCGTTGTATGGCGTGTTTATAAACTCAACTGTTATGGAAGGATTCTCTTTTTCATACTCTTCTATCAGATCATGATAGGTATCCAGCTGATCCGGTGTATTCACCCAGGCGGTAAAAGTGACCGTGGTCTTCCCGTCCATAGAAGATTTTTTTATGCATCCTGTTCCGGAAACAAGCAGGATGATCATTATACCATATATTAGAAAATTCTGCCTATTGATCTTTTTCATAATACTCTCCTTCTTTCTCTATTTTCTGCAAGCGCTTGCAGTATATTTTTAAAATAATACTTTATTCATAAAAGTCAAGAAAAAAATTTAAAAAAGATTTAACCGGAAACAATCCAAAATGCATTACATGCATTTTGGATTGTTAACCTTGCTTTTTCAATCCGGCGTGCCTTATTGAATGCACGCCGGATCTTTTATACACTGTAAATTCCTTAATATAGAATAACGCAAAATGAAAAGGGTCTGTTGCCCAAATAACATTTTATAAAATTTTATATGTAACAAGGGGCTTTAGCCCCGCTTTAATATAAAAAAAGGCGCCCCTAAAGGGGCTTGTTACATTTTTATGTTTTGGGCAACAAGCCCAAAAGACCAGACCCCTATTTCCCGCAAGATTCCCTTATCACAAGGGTAGGAATAAAGACATAGCTCTTTTTAACCGGTTTCTTCTTGTTATAGATCCAGTTCAAAAGGATCTCAGCTGATGCCCGTCCTATTTGATAGGGCTGGTGGTCTACTGTTGTCAATGCAGGATATATATAAGAAGAATTGGCCTTGTTATCATATCCGGTAATTGATATCTTCTGATAGAATCCCCTATCCTTTTCCAGCAAAAACCGGATTATACCGATCGCAAGGTCATCGCTGGAACAGACGATCCCGTCATAATTAAAATCGCCCTTTTGAAAAAGATCCTGTATCAGATCATATCCTGACCCGGCCCCCCTTTCATATGCGGCATTTAAAACTTTATATTTGATCTTTTCCCTTTTTACCTCTTTTAAGAATCCGGCGGTCCGTTCCTGATTAGATTTGTACCTCTCCCCTCCTCCGACATAGAGCAGATTTTTCCTGTTCCTTTTCTTTATCAGGTGCTCGGTCATGAGCCTGATCCCTTCCCTGTTATCCGAATAGATATTCACAATATTACTTGCCGGTGAATCGACCTTCTGGTGCAGCAGGATCACGGGAAAAAGAATACCGCTGATCATTTTTATATCCTCATCAGAATAGGTATCCCCGATAATGATCGCCCCGTCGAGCCGATTCTCATCAATGATCCGGAAGAATGAGTGATTGTCCCGCTCAAAACTGGTTAAGATAATAGCAATACGGAGCTCCTCCTCTACCTTCTCATAAATGCCCCTGATCATCTCATTATAGACCTCACCGCCGGTGAACTGCCTGTAAGGAACCACCAGGGCTATTGTATTCTTAATGTTGGTTGCCAGACTCTTTGCGCGGGCATCAGGAACATAATTCAATTTCCCGGCGATCTTCTTGATCTTTTCTTTCAACTCCCGGTTCACCAGGTGGCTATCCCTTAAAGCCCTTGAAACAGTAGAAATATTCACACCGGCTATTTTTGCAACATCTTTCAATATGGTCATAAGAGAACCTCTGAAAACCTATTTAATGCAGATCAATTTATCTTTCTCTTTTATTATAAAGAGAGCATCCCGCGGCGGAAGGAGGAAGGCTGATCCGTCTATCTTTATTTCCTCATTCACATCTTTCAGGTTGCAGGCTGTAATTAATGTAAAATCTCCTTTACGCCTTTTAAAGATCAACACCTGATCCCTGGACTTCTTTCCCAAATAATCCCGGATGAACTTCCGGGAAATATCCAAAAAGAGACGAGGTGTAAATCCCATGACCGAGATTATACCCTTTCCCGTCTTTTTGGAGAATCCGCAAACCTCACCTGCATCTTTCAACTGAAGGTCAATAGAGACACCCTTCCTGTTCTTAAACTTATAGATCTCAATATCACTGTTCACAGGAAGATCATAATTGTGCTCATAATAATGCACCGTATTCGTCTCACAGACCCCGACGGGATTCTTTTGAATATGGAGTGCCTCTAAACCTAATGCATTATAGAGGATCCTGCATTCTTTAAATTCCTCATCCTGCATCGGTACATGAGAGATCAGTATGAGGTGCCCTCCCTGAAGAGCATGGTCCAGCAGCTTCTGCTGTATTGTTTTATTCAGCACACACTCGCTGTGGAAGATGAGCCGTTTTTTAATACTCTTTTTCCGGATCTCATCTTCCAGGTTAAAAAGCTGAAAATTTATATTGCATACTCCTAAAAGATCGATCATGGATCCCACAAAAACAGCTGAGGGGATCACCTCGAGATCATTGATCCCATGCGGATTTTTAAACTTGGTCATCCTGGAGTAGGGATGATAAAAACCAACTGTGAGGTCATACACCGGGGTTGTTTCACAGATATTAGGATATTTTTTTATAATACTATTCACTCTTTTAAGCAGATAAAAATGAGGACGCGGAATGCCGTTTTTATCAACAGGAGAATTAAAATCTGATTCCGGAAGAAAGTGCTCGTATCCTGAAAAATTAGTCCCGTCCGCAAACCAGTAATAGTTCAGCATATTGGCACCGGCACCGATCCCCACCTTCCATGTCAGCTTATGGTCAGAACTGTTCTGTTTCCAGTGACGGAGGAAGTAGGCATCCCCTGTCTGCATCTCCATATTAGAGACAACTGTTGAATGAGAAGCATATGTATACTCGATTTTCAACAGGTGATGGATCAGGCTCTCCTCCTGAGCATCCCCCTGATAATGCGTGTACCCGATGACGATATCCCAGCGCTCATCCTGTACGATCCTGTAAACATCATACCAGCTTGTGGTATATCCCAGGAGCGGATCATTCACACCAAAAGGCCCCCTGCACCCGAGAGAATACATGACCTCGATCAGCTCCCTCATGTACAGGGCAGGAAGGGTTTCACGGAACAGGACCCAGTCAAGGATCTTAAAATGATCCTTCTTTTCGTCACTCTCTTTTTCAGGTGGTTTTACAGATGAAAAAGAGCGATTCTTCTCGTTATACCTTTTATTCAGCTTCTCAATACTTCTATACTTCTTCTCCAGGAATCTCTGATAAAGTCCGTTCTTTACTATAAAGGGATTATAATCACCGTTAAAGGCCTGTCCCTTAAAGTAATTCCAGAAGGTCATCCCGTAACTGACCTCATTATCCACCTGCCATAGAATAATATTATCATACGACAGGAGGACCTTAAGGACATGACTGTACCACTTTTTGGCCTGTTCCATAAACACCGGATGAAGATAAGTATAAGGAGGATAAAAGTGATAGTCCCGGGTAGGATCTCCCTTCGGATCGACACACAGGATCTCTTTATGGTCATTAAAAAGCCATTCAGGAATACCGCCGTTTTTAAATTCCGCATGGATATACGGACCGATCTTGATGATCAGATTCAAGCCGGAACCCTTCACAAGTTTTAAAAATTTATTCAGGTCCCTGCTGGGATGCGTTCTCCCGTTAAAATCAAGTTTATTTTTTTCATATTCATGCCAGTTCCATGGCACATAGGTGGAAAGCGTATTACAGCCGGCTTCTTTTAATCTTGAAATGACAAGTTCCCATCTCTTCCTTTCAAGCCTGAAATACTGTATTTCGCCTGATAGTATGAACTGCTTCTTTCCGTTGATAACGAAACATCCGTTTTTGATACTGACTTTATTCAAAATTCTCCATCCTTATAAAAACATGATAGCAATCCAGAAACAAACGCTTGCAACAGGTCTATTATAGTATATAGAAATAAATCAGAAGAGGCAAATTATTTATAAAAAAAATTTATAAATAATCCATTCTATTTAAATCTCCTTCAAAATATTGTAAGCTCTAAACTTCTTTACCCAAAAAACCTTATCCGGCAAAAGTGATCCCTGATTTTATTTTAGACAATTCTTTTATAAACAATAAATTATACAATAAAATCAGTAACAGAGGCTTTTATGAAAGGAAAAAAATATTACAGTATGATGTTCTTTATCGGCGCTTTATGGAACTTCTCAGTTGCCATTCTTTTTACTTTCTGGCATAAAACCCTCTTTCCCTTTTTTGGTTTGCAGGAACTGAATCATCCTATTGTCATGCAGATAGGTATGGCCGTAGTATTTGCTCTCGGCATCGGTTATTATATGGTCAGCAGAGATCTGACCAGGAACCATGGTCTTATCCTTATCGCAGTTATCGGGAAGGCTCTTATCTTTGGAATATTCCTGCTCCATGTGCTCCTGCATAATATTCCGCTCATCCTGATATCTATAGGCGCTGTAGACCTCATTTTTGCTGTTCTGTTCCTGGAATTTCTTCTTACTGTCAAGAGACCGTGAATATTTATTTTTTCATGATCTCCTGCAGATCATTATGCTTCAGCTTCCATTTTCCCGTCATCGGATAGGGGAAGAAACTGAAACCCATAATATTGTCCTTATCCTTATCTACCTTATCCAATATATTTTTAATATATTCTTTATCAGGGTCAAAAATATAAAAATACCATCCTTTTTGAAAATCAAGGTATTTATACTTGAATTTTTTTCTCAATTGGTATTTTTTCAGGATCGGTCCAATTTGTCCGACAAGTTTAAATCTCTTTGTATTAAAAATACTCATATCCGGCAGATCGATCTGAGGATATTTCAGTCTCCCTTTACGGTCAAAGACAGAGATCACACCATAGAGAGGCAGGCCAATGTAAAAAGGCACCTTATATTCACTTAATACGGACAACTGTGAATTGATCCACTGTGCATCGGTCATCCTGTAATCCTTAAAATCATAGGAGTAGTCATAGAACATGATGCAGAGAAAATCAAAACGATCCATCAGAGGCCGAATATCTTTTTTCTTAAAATAAGACGGGTAAAAACAGCCCGAAATTAAATACCGGCCAAGATCGCTCTTCAGCCGGTCCATGAGGAAGATATACTCTTCCACTTTAATATCCCCTTCTACATCGAACTGGATCCCTGTAACAGAGAATCCATGCTTCTTCAACTTGTCCCGGGATTCTTTAATAAGCCCGGCCACTGCTTTTACTAATCCCTGTATATCATCATCTTTTTTAAAAAGATACGGTATGACAATATGAAGGGAGGTCCTGTTCTGTTCTATCCTGTATTTATCCGGGATCACGATACTCTTGAATTTATAAATTCCGTTCTGCCGAAAGATACGGCCGGCTTTTATGAATACATCATCCACAGATAAAGCCATCATCTTATTAAACTTTTCCGGGATGATCCCGGTTCCCCACCACCAGAGGGCCCTTTTTTCTGCACCGAGAAAAGAATGAAGAGACAAGACGATCAGCAGGCTGATGAATAATGATCTCAGATCATCTGTAACGGATCTTAAATTCGATCTCATCGCTCCTCCCGCAATCGTCAATACAGGTCAGTTTATATGTCCCGGGTGCTGATTTAAAAAAGACCTTTTTACCGGGTTTACTTTCCCTGTATATTTTTTTATTAACAATCCAGAATATTTTTTCAGCATCCGAAAATGTCTCTGCCTGAAAGAGGACCGCCTGATCCTCTTCCCCGGCATCTTCTCTGAAAAAATAGGTCTTATTATGAATGGGGAATTTGATCTTTAGTTTCACAGTCGAATCAAAAGAGGAACAATCCGGGTCATGAGAAGGGGCCCTGTCGATCTTTAAGCCCTGTTTTATCGACCAGGCCACATATTCCGCAGGATAATTGAGAATGACCCGTTTCCGGATAAGTTTATCCTTTCGGCAGTGATCACAAACGACATATCCTGTTTTTCCATCCACCTCAACTATTTTATGGATATCGCAGGCATTTTCCGTAGAGACTCCGGGTATATACTGATCTTCGACAAGCTGTTTACAATGCTCCCCCGGAACTTTTCCTGAAAGCATACAGACCTTTCTGATCTTCACATTATCAGGTTTCTCGAACCAGGAATCGGAACCCCTGGCGATCTCATTAAAGATATTGAAAAGAAGCGGCGTTGCGGTCTGTATCCCTACTAGCGCGGGAGAATCCTTGCCTGAAAAATTACCCACCCAGACACCCACGGTATAATCCGGATTATAAGCAATACTCCATGCATCATTCAATCCGAAAGAAGTACCGGTCTTGTAAGCTACTTTCGGTAATGACTGCGTATATTCCCAGCTGGCAGGAATATCAGGTCGTGTTAATGACGAGAGTATCTCCGTGATCATATAAGCAGCTTCTTTACTCACGATCCGCTTCACGGCATATGTTTTTTTATCATCAATATAAATGATCCTTTTACATACTCCCTGATTTGCCAGACCTGCATACATAGAAACCAGGTTCTCAAGGGAAACGATTTGGGCACCCAGGGCAATGGAAAGACCGAGGTCTTTCTTGCCGGGATTGACCTCCCATACTCCGATATCCTCCAGAAAAGTCTTC
This sequence comes from Spirochaetota bacterium, assembly GCA_018817865.1. Classification (GTDB taxonomy): domain Bacteria; phylum Spirochaetota; class JAHITG01; order JAHITG01; family JAHITG01; genus JAHITG01. Next base: position 1,225 of record JAHITG010000164.1, on the reverse strand, counting down.
ATGCTGAATTCATTTAACTTTTCGAGAGTATCCACGGCCGGAACATTTAATGAATGGACCAGGGCTTTTTTTACTGTTACCATTCCGGAAAAACTCTTATCATAATTCTTCGGAGTATATCCCTTGAAAACTTTGGGCACATCATACAATATTGTTAATGGTGTAACCAGGCCTTTATCAAACGCTTTGGCATAGATAAAAGGTTTTAAAGTGGAGCCCGGGGAGCGTCTGGATATGATCCCGTCCACCTGGCCGTGATGCATCCGGTCAAAGAAATCAGGAGACCCTATATAAACCAGAGCCTTCATAGTATGATTATCTACTACAAGCAGGGAAAGATTATAAATTCCCTGCCTTTTAATCCTGGACAGATAAGAGAGGACAATGTCTTCACATTTCTTCTGCATCTTCATATCAACAGTCAAGGTCATATTAAAAAGCTCTTTTTCCTGCAGACTGATCCGTGTTGTAAGATGAGGAAGCAGAAAAGGATACTTTTCTCTTTTAATGAAAAACAGGCTTTTAAGGGATTCCCTGTACAGGTCTTCATCAATGATCCCTTTTTTAAAAAAATAATCCAGTATACCGTTCTTTACTTTATTCGTCCTTTCAGGATCGATATCCGGCCTGTTGGCAGAGGGAGATTTCGGGATAGCAATAAGAACAGCTGCTTCAGCCGGTGATAACTGCATGATATCCTTCTGAAAATAGATCCAGGAAGCAGCACTGACCCCTTCGATATTTCCTCCCATGGGAACCAGGTTAAGATATATCTCCAGCAGCTCTTTTTTGGAATAAAGGATCTCAAGCTGAAAAGCTCTGAGCATCTCAATAATTTTATGAAAGATCGTCCTTGATTTCGGGTGGAGCATCCTTGCGATCTGCATGGTTATCGTAGAAGCACCGGAAATGATCCTCTTTTGTTTTAAATTCAAAAGTGCTGCCTTTACAACAGCAACAGGATTGATCCCCGGATGATAATAAAAATATTTATCTTCATACTCAATAAAGCCTTTAATGACATAAGAAGAGATCTTCTCTAAAGGAGTATAAAATCGATATGTCTCTTTTTTAGAAAGGAAGACCCTTAGCGTGGTACCATCCCCGGCTTTTATAACTTTAGAATATCCTCTTTCAATCCGGTCTCTCGGTAAAGGGAACACCAGAAAAGAACTGAAAATAAAGGCCACGATACCCACAGCAACAGTTGCGAATTTAAAAAAAG
>JAHITG010000163.1 GCA_018817865.1 Spirochaetota bacterium | reverse complement strand
TTTTTCGATCGGCGTTAAATACTTCATGACCGGTGAGATGGAGGAAGCTGATACGGACGGGAACCTGACCGGGGATAAGTTCACCAGCCAGGATGTCGGGGTGATGCTGGCCTACGGACGTGACCTTCATATGCTTACCTATGGCCTTTCTGCCGGGGTGAGAATGGAGTATCTATACAATAGTACTTTTGATGACAGTTTCAGCGGTTTTTCCATCTCCTACGGCCTTTTATATAAGTTTTACAGGATACCTTTCTTACGTCATCTGAGCACCGGCCTTGTGATCGAGAATCTCCCTGCCAGTATCAAGTGGAGTACCGGAACAAAGGATGATGTTACATCAAGGTTAAAGTGGGGCCTTGCTTATAAATTATTTCATGACCATCTTGTTCTTTCCGGGCATCTGGTCTATGAAAAAGATATCCCTCTGGGCTGGGCTATCGGTACAGAGTATAGTTATAAAAATATCTTCTTCAGAATTGGCGGAGAACCCTATTTTTATAATACGGGTGTCGGCTTCCGGTATCAGGTGTATGAGATCAATTATTCTTTAAATATAGATGACCTGGGATATAATCACTATGTGGCCTTGAACTATAAGTTCGGAGGACGGATCGAGGAAGAGACACGCTCCAGGATCATGGGCGAGATCATTAATACCCGCTCGGAAGATTATTACAGTGAGGGGATGTTCAATTATGACCAGGGAAGATATAACGACGCATTAAAGAATTTTAAACTTGCCCTCTTGTGGAACCCGGAGATGGATAAAGCCGAGGAGAAGGTGAAGGAACTGGAAAAAGATATCAAGACCGGTAAGATCAAACCGGAAGGCCTAAAGCCTGTTAAATTCAAGACAACCTGTCCGCCGGCCAAAGAGCTCTTGCAGCATTATTATGCAGGGATCAATGCCTATATGAACAATGACCTTGAGACAGCCCTGAAAGAATGGCGGTTCGTGGCGCAATGTGACCCTGATAATGAAAAGGTCAAGATGAATATAAAGAAAGCAGAGATCAAACTCAAAGAGATGCAGAAATAGAGGAAAGATCATGAAAAAAATAATTTATTTCATTTTATTAGCGGTCTTTCTGATCTCCTCCCGCGGTTATGCTACTCTGCCGGCATTCCGTACCGAAGGGTATGAGATCATAAAGACAACCCAGCTTACGGTAGAGGGCGGGTCTTCCCTTCCTTTTTTATTTGACTGGGATAATGACGGGAAAAAGGATCTGATCGTCTGTGCCATCTCCTTTAAGAAGATCCATATCTATTTTAACTTGGGCTCAGATACTTCTCCTTCCTTTGATAAAGCCGTGACCCTTTTAAAGAACGGCAGTGATGCCTACTTTGCCGGTACCCTGGTCACGGGTTTTATTAGCACTAATTCGGATATGAATAATGACGGAAATCCCGACTTCCTCCTCTGTATTGACGGAAAGGTCAATATCTATACATCCGTAACGCGGACCAGGGCAAATCCTTCTATTAACGGTACACCGATCAGTCTGACTTTTGGAACTTTTCCCTTCACTCAAGCTCATATCGGCCAGGATGATCCGCTGGCATTAGCGGGTCCTCCGTTGACTTCCACATATAAGAACAGCGGGTGGCCGGTTGTCTTTGATTATAACGGAGACGGAAAGAAGGACATTCTATCCGCATATATAATGATCAATAACGCAACGCAAGCGCAACTGGTCAGGATCGGGATCTATACAAATATTAGCACCAATAATGCTCCTGTTCCTGCTTATGGAGCAATGCTGACAGTAACTACGAATTTTGGTACGCCCGGTGGATATTATGATGTACAGACTTTCGGGAATGCCTTTCCCTATGCTTATCCTGTTAAGTGGAGGGGTACTCCTTTCTGGGATATTATAGTTTCTTATACTGCGCCAAGTACCAATGTGTTGCCTACAGGTTCTTTCGGGTTTGAGTGGGAATATTCATTATTTAAAGTTTTAAGAGGTTTTCCCGGACCTGTATATGGAGCATTTGATGTACCTTTCTCTTTAACCAATGCGGGCAATCCATTTATTCCTTATAATCTCGGGTTCCGTCCCACTCCTTTTGTGGGTGACTGGAATAATGACGCTACACTTGATATTATCTCAGGTGAGTACCTGGGGAATGTCCATATCCTTCAGAAGGTCTCTGACGGAAGCATTGCCCTGAAAGCAGCAGCCGGATTTGAGGGTGTGATCCAGCAGAGTACTCCCTGTGACATGTACCCGGGTAATGCAGCCAAGATCCAGATCCTGGACTGGGATAATGATGGTGACTGGGACATCTACGGTTGCGGAGGAAATGCAAACGGCCAGCAGTATATCTTTATCAACCAGGGGAACAACAATACCCCGGTCTATATGAACGGCCGGATCATACAGAATAGTATCGGCGCTAATATCATCAGGGGCTCGAAAAATCATGCTTTTACCAAGGTCTATGATCTGAACGGTGACGGGAAGAAGGACCTTGTAATGGGCGGTGAATTCCTGGGGATTCCTCCTGCACTGGTCTTCTGCAGTAATATCGGGGTGGACAGTGCCCCGGTCTTCTCACCTGTAGGCATACCGATCAAGGCGGACGGGGCCAATATTGCCCTTTATAACGGGGTGGCGGAATTTGGCGATATCAATTCCGATGGAATAAATGATATAATTTTAAGTGATCTGGACAGCACAGTTGCATACAGTCTCAACCTGGGAACACGGGATGCCAATGGGATCCCCCTTTACGGCCCGATAAATTATCTAACCGTGGGCCCTGAAAAGGAGACCATGGCCACGGTCGGGCTTCCATCCGTTCCGAATCTCCTTAACTGGGATAAAGAGGGCGGAGCCAGGGATATTGTGGCTGCGGCCGGTTCGCGGATCATCTACTTCCTCGATACGGGAACGGCATCCATGCCGTACTATGAAAAGAAAGAGGAGATAAAATTTGACAGGGAGATCCTGCATGCCGGTGAATATGCCAATGTCCATATCATAGACTGGAATGCAGACGGTTACTATGATATTTTCCTCTGTAATACCAGGGACAAGATCTACAGGTATATGGGCCTGCAGCTGCGGTATGTTTCAGAGGATGATTCCCTGATGCCGGAAGACGGGGTCTATACTTATCCGAATCCCGCAAAGGGTGATACGGTAAATTTTAAATACCTCACCAGGGATGATGCCTTTATAACGATTGAAATATTTACTCATGGCGGGAAATTGGTGGAAAAGATAGAAGCCACCGCTTATTTTGACAGGATCAATACAACAGCTTTAAACTGTCAGGATTTTGCCAATGGCATCTATATATTCCGGATAAAGGCAAAGAGTTACAGTACGGATCAGGAAGCAACCGTAGTAAAGAAGTTTGCGATCATAAAATAATATTTGAGAGAATATATTATGAAAAAATTAAATTTCATTATACTGTTTTTTTTATCTTTTTACATCATTCCCCTTTATGGAGAGGAGCCGGCCTTTATCCCTGAACGGTTTCTGAAACTGATGACCCCGACACTGACCGTTGAGTGGGGATGGTCAGCACCCTGTGTCTATGACTGGAACAATGATGGAAATAATGACCTTCTGGTGGGGTCCGGTGCAGGTAAGATCTTTGTCTATATCAACCAGGGTAACAACAGTTCTCCCCGGTTCAGTACTCCCGTGCCCATCCAGTATCAGGGAGGCGATCTGATCGTCTCTTCTTCTTATAACACCCTTTTCGCGTATATGAGCGCTACATCAGACCTGGACGGTGACGGCCTGAACGACCTTTTAGTGGGGGCGTATAATAAGATCTACTTGTATAAGAACACCGGATCGGCCGGTGCCCCGGTCTTTAATACTGACAAACAGCAGATTCAATTTGTTATGGATCCATGGGGACTGGTAGATGACAATATTCAGAATGATGTTGGTGCTTACGAGCTCATCGGGGGTGCTAAAGGAATAACCGGTGCTGCTCCTGTTGCTATGGATCTTACCGGAGATGGAACAATAGATATTCTTTCCGCCTATTCGTATATTGACAGTTCGGGATATGTGCATCATTGTGTGGTATTATACACTAATTCAGGGACAACGACTTCTAATAATTTTACCAGTATGCTTGATCCTTTCGGAGGATTTGGTGGGTCTACTACCAATTTGATCAAACTGCCCATAGACATTACGAACGGGAATTTCAGCGGCGAGTTCATTCACATGCGGAACTGGTTCGTTTTTCCATGCATTTGGAATGGCGATGCTTTTCCGGACCTGGTCGGATCATACTATACTGCTCCTGAAAATGACAGGCTGGATGGAGTACTTGCGAAAAATATGGGTGCCGAAAAGGTTAAATTTGTATGGATCCCGGGTCCTCTCTATAATGCTCAGTTCCCGATCCTGACTACAGAAGGAAAAGATCCGGTACTTCCCATGCAGAATCCGATCTTTGTCTCGGACTGGGACGGGGATGCAAAGCAGGAGATCCTTGCCGGCAGTATCCTCGGGAACATCACGGTCTTTGAGAGGGTCTCGGACAATGTGGTCTCAGTTATCAATGATTACAGGCAGAATATACAGCTTACATCAGAAGATAATGGCTTGTACGGCTCAACCTCCGTTTCCATCAATGTACTGGACTATAATAGTGACGGGTATTATGATATTCTTTTCGGAAATATCTATTCACGCTGTTTTTATGTACTTAATGAAGGGAACAACCAGAAGCCCCTCTTCCGCTTTATCAGGCCTATCACTATCGGAACAGGTATCTATGAACGGACTCCTGTCAGGAATGTCTCCTCTTTCCCGGATTTTTTTGACTGGAACCGGGACGGAAAAAAAGATTTTATCTTTGGAGGCGGACGGAGTGAAGAATTCGTGGTCTTTACCAATATAAATAATAATACAGATCCGGTCTTTGCGACCAATGTCAATGTGATCCAGGCAGGAGGAGCCAACTTACTGACCCCGGGCGGTTATTCAGTCTGTACTCCCGTGGACTGGGAGAGTGACGGTGATACAGATCTGATCACCATCGGAGAGGATGGTGTTTTTGTTAAATACCTTTCAACCGGAAACGACCTTTTAGCTCTGGGTGAAGGGAATGCACTACGGTATGAGAACAATGAAATTATGAGCCTTGGGTGGATCTCCTCCAAGCCGTATTTTGTTGACTGGGACGGAGACGGGGATGATGATCTGATAGGAGCGGCTCAGGGTAAAATATATATTTTTATTAATGAAGGAAATAACATTACCAGGAAATTTACTGAAAAGAGGGAGCTGGAATATGCCGGGGAGACCATGAGTGCCGACATCTATCCTCATATCAGTGTCCTTGACCTTAATAAGGACGGTTATCTGGACATTATCAAAGGAACTCCCCTGGGTGAATTTGAGATCTATTACGGGGGGCCGGCCAGGTTCGTCGGTTTGGATGAGACATTGATGCCTGAAGACAGGGTGATCCCTTTTCCCAATCCGGTCAGGAAAGATTATGCCAACAGGATTTTTTCCGACAGGTACTATATCAATAATACACCGTTTGGAACGGAAACCATGAATATCGGTTTTTCCGTGAGGGATGATGCTGTTGTAGAGATCTATGTTTATACTCTTGGCGGAAAGCCGATAGAGAAGATATACGGGGATGCCAAATATAATTATAAGAATATAGCGCTCTTTAATATTGAGGATATTGCTAACGGGATCTATATTATAAAGATCAAAGCTACCAGTAAGGCCAATAAAGAAGAAGATACAGTAACAAAGAAGATATCCGTTATCCGTTAATGAAAAATGAAAAAGAGTAAAATAAAGTTTTCTATCAAGTATAAATATATTTTATTTGTAACATTTCTGGTCCTGCTTCTCTCTGTGATTAATACCTACCTCACCCTGCAGAATCAGACCAGGACTTTAAGAAAGGAGATCATAAAACGGGCAGAGGGGATCGTAAGAAAGCTGGCCAGTGATTCGGTTGATGCGATCCTTACAAAAGATGATATTACACTCTTTACCGGGGTGAAGAATGCCATGGCCGAGAAGGGAATCCAATATGCCATGATCCTGGATGAAGAGAGGATCCCGATCTGTCATAATGATACAGAATACCTTGCCGACCATAAGTATCCGTTAAAAGATAAGGTAACGATCAATGCTTTTAAAGGGAATGCCCTTTTAGTGCAGGATATGGTTTATCAAGGTGAGTCTTCCTTTGATGTCTCATCTCCTATCATCTGGAACAGGAAAAAGATCGGCCTTATCAGGGTCGGATTCTCTAAAGAACCGATAAAGGAGGTGATCAGAAATACAACAGGGAAAGCTCTTACTGTTGCATTGATCGCCGTTTTTATTGGCGTAATATTGACCATACTCCTGACGACTTATATATTAGAACCGATCAAGTTATTAATGAAGGGTGTGGAGAGAATATCAGAAGGCAATTTCAATCATCCAATAAAAATAAAACAGAGGGATGAGTTTTTTGTCCTCGCTGATACTTTTAATGATATGCAGAAATCGATAAAAAAAATGATGAATGAGATCGCCGAGCAGGAAGCTTTAAGAAGAGAGCTTCAGATCGCTTCACAGATCCAGGAAATGCTGATCCCGAAAGAATCGCCAAAAATGGATGGTCTGGATATAAGGGGATACAGTCAGCAGGCAACAGAGGTCGGGGGGGATTATTTTGATTTTTTTTATATTGATAAAAACAATCTCGGGACCATACTTGCGGATGTATCAGGTCATGGGGTTTCTGCTGCTTTAATTATGGTGATGGTAAGAATGGTCTTTAAATCTATTTCAAAGGATGTAAAGACGCCGGCTCATCTTCTCGCTCTTTCTAATAAATTACTGGAAGGGGATATGCTTGAGGATAAATTCATAACCATGATCTATTATAATTTTGATGCAAGATCAAAAAAATTGACTCTCAGTAATGCCGGTCATCCTCCATTACTCTGGTATAAGAATAAAGATAAAAAGATTCAGGAGGTCGGGACCAATGGTTTTCCTATAGGAGTAATGGAAAATGCCGAATATGAAAATGTTGATCTTCTATTAAAAAAGGGAGATGTTGTGCTGGTCTATACTGATGGTTTTATTGAGATCAAGAATGAGAAAGAGGAAGAGTTTGGCCTGGAACGGTTAAAAAATATTGTTGTAAAGAGTCATGAATTATCATCTGAGGCTATTATAGGCAATATTGTTGAAAGCTGTAACAGATTTTCAGATATTCCCATGCAGGATGATAAAACCATGGTTGTATTAAAAGTAGCGGGGTAATATTATCGCAATTACAATTAAAAAAAAGAACAACAGCATTGATGTTAAAATTACTGAGAATATTAATGACATCAGGATCTTACGGAATGTCATTGAAGCCTGGCTGGATGAACTTCATATTGATGAGTTCAAGATCATGTGCATTAATATCTGTTTGATGGAAGCCATCTATAATGGTATAACCCATGGTTATAAAGGTGCCGGTAAGCAGAATATGATCCTTGATATCAAGATAGATAAAACTGATCATTCATTCAAGATGATCGTACGGGATCATGGTACTAATAAATGGTTTCAGAATTATACTTTTCCACCGGTCATGGAATATACGACTCCTCCAACCCATGGAATTGGTTTAATGATGCTCAAACTTTTATCTGACAGCCTGAAAATAACAAATACCGCTAAAACCGGAACACTGGTTGAAATTAAATTTAATATAAAATAGGGCATTGAAATGATTAAAAAAAGTTCAAAGAATTCTTCGATCTTTAAATCTCATATCAGGAACAGGGTTCTCTTTGTCGAATTTAAAGAAACAAGAGGATCGATAGACATTAAAAACGTCAATAAATTTTCCGACGTTGTTAATGACGGAATAAAACAGGGAATTGATTCGGTCCGGCTGGACTGTGGAAACCTTGATTTTATTGATACTTCAGGATTGGGAAAATTGCTTGCTTTCTCCAAGCGCATGGAGGTAATTCTGGTTAATGTTAATCCAAAGATAAAAAAGATAATGGATATTACCAAGTTATCCACTTTTTTTAAATTTGAATGATCTTCTTTTATAAAAAAAGAGATGTTTTTTTTAAGCTGCCAAGAGCAATAAAGTTATTGACATTACCTTCATTATTATTATATTCTTAAATCAATTTATATCACACAAAAGGTTTTTATTATGAATGAGATCATTGTACAAAAATACGGCGGAAGTTCTGTAGCTGATACGGAAAAAATAATGAATATTGCCAGGAGAATAAAAAGCAATGTCCGGAAAAAGAATAAAGTTATTGTTGTCGTATCTGCTATGGGTAAAACCACGGACGGTTTGATAAAACTGGCAGAAGAGATCACGGATTCACCTTCT
>JAHITG010000162.1 GCA_018817865.1 Spirochaetota bacterium | reverse complement strand
GTCTTGTTCTCCTGGTTCAGGCAACGCCCCTGTATAAAGAGGCCTCCCCCTTCATAACCCTGCTCATAGAGATAATCCTTGAACGCCTCCACCAGACGGGTCTTGCCCACGCCCGGGTCTCCCCCGACCAGCATCACACTTCCTTCTCCTTTTCGGGCCCTCTGATATGTCCACTTCAACTTCTCCATATCCTCTTCCCGACCCACCAGCCTGGTCTGATAGGTCAGCTTCAATTTCTGGTCCTTCTCCCCTATGATAAACTGCTTCTCGCTCTTCTCGATCCTCTCCAGGTCATAAATCAACCCCTTGGCGCTCTGGTACCGCAGCTCAGGTTCCTTATTCATTAGTTTCTGTATCACTTCATTGATCATCCCTGCACACGGATGATCGATCTTTGTCAATTTCTGTGCTTCCACTGCCACCTGTTCATGCAGAAGCTTACTCACCTCTGTTGATTTGAACGGCAGTTCCCCGGAGAGAAGCCGGTAAAAAACGATCCCCAGAGAATAGAAATCACTCCGCTCATCGATCTTCTTGTTCATAATCCCCGTGGCTTCAGGTGACATGTACCCGAAGGTACCGACTATCTCTTCTTTTTCTTTGATCTTGGTCAGCTCCATCACATGGGCTACGCCAAAATCCAGAAGCTTTACATCTATTTTTTTTGAGTTTTTATCCAGCATGATATTTCCCGGTTTCAGGTCCCGGTGTATAATCCCCCGGCTGTGTACATAATCCAAGGCTCCGGCGATCTGTATCATAATGGTGATGATCTCTTTTGGTAAGAAGTGTTTCCCTTTATACAGAAGATCAGAGAGGCTATCCCCCTCGATAAGCGCTTCTACTAGATAAGGGGTATTCTTATATTCTCCTGCCCCATACAATTTGATCACATGCGGATGATTGAACTTGCTTATTGTTTCCGCTTCTTTCTTAAAACGGATCACGTCTTCTACATAGGAGGAGGTTACACCCTGCTTCAGGACCTTGATCGCGATCTCCTGCTTGTTCTGTTTATCAATCCCCCGGTAGACAACACTCATTCCTCCTTCACCAAGTACACCCTTTATCTCATATCGATCACCTATTATATTACCGGGTTTGATCGTCTGTCCCATTCTTTCTCCACTGACTATATAATAAATAAGAATAGTACAATAAAATCAGAAAAAATACTATTATCCATAATAAGGAATAAAATATTTTCTATTGTTTCAAAAAAATTTTTTATACTATTTATACTATTAGTATAATCTGTATTTTTTTAATAGCTATTTTTTTACAGAATTTTATACTATTTTACCTTGATTTTTAATACTCAAAAGTTAAATTATTTTCCAATGAAAAAACTGATAAAGATATTACAGATCTTCTTTTTTATATTATTCATTTTCACCTTACTACTCCCATACCTCAATGAGGACATGGCAACGATCTCCTTTACCAAACTGGATATCTTTGTATATATCTTTTCTCTGAAGATAAATATTTTTCTTCTTATTCTGATCATCCTTTTAGGTTTTCAGCTCTTCTTTGGCAGGATCTTCTGTTCCTTTATATGTCCGCTAGGGAATCTCATTACCTTCTTTGACGGAAGTTTCAAGCATTTACGGAAACGGAAAAGAACAAAAGACCGGAGACTATTATACTGGATCCCGGCCGGAGTATTATTCATCGTACTGGCCTTCAAGATCTTAAGCGTTCATATCATCGGATTTATCGATCCACTCTCAATTATTCACAGGTCATTCACTCTGACATTCATCCCTCTGCTGAACCGGTTATTCAGATTCGAATATAATCCGGCTCCGTACTTTGTAATAACGGATTATATACTTTTATTCATCATTATACTCAGTTTCTTTGGGGAGCGGGTCTGGTGTAAATATATCTGTCCCCTTGGTTTCCTGCATAAATTGTGCTCCCTTCCTGCCAGATATGTACGCGTAGTAGATAAATGTACTTCCTGTCAAAAATGTGCTCAGATCTGCCCCACTAATGCCATCAGCCTGAAGGATCCTTTAAAATATGACAAGACCCTCTGCATTCTCTGCTACCGGTGCATGGAAGTCTGTCCGGGTGATACCTCATTTAAGATCCTGAAAAATCTAAAACCGACCTCATCTTCCAGACGTAATTTTATCAGATCCTTCCTTACAATTCTATCCGGGGCATTCTTCTTCAATTTCTCTTTTAAAAAGAAGAACAACAGAAATCTTCTGCGGCCACCCGGTGCAACACCTGAAAGTATAAGTTCCCACTGCTTCCGCTGTATGGAGTGCGTCAAGATCTGCCCTACGAGCATTATCCAGCCGGCCCGTCTCTCAGAAGGCCTGGTCAACCTCTTTACTCCCCAGATACGGACGGATCTCAGTTATTGTGAATATTACTGCAATTTATGCGGAAAGATATGCCCCAATAATGCCATTTCAAAATTGTCTTTAAAAGAGAAGCAGAATTGGAAGATCGGGATCGCCAGAGTGGACCGGACGCTCTGTGTGGTATGGGCCAATGGGACTCCCTGCCTGGTCTGTGAGGAGCATTGTCCTGTTCCCGGCAAAGCCATTAAGATCCGAAAAACAAAAAAGAACGGCCGTATAACCAATGCCCCGGAAGTAGAACCTGACCTCTGCATCGGGTGCGGGATCTGTCAGAATAAATGCCCCGTATACGGTGCCGCTATCAGAGTTTACCCTCATCAAAGAAAAAATAAAAAATGAAAATAAAAAAATATTTATATTTACCTGCAACAATACTTTTTATACTTTTTACGACAGTATTATTTTCCGCCAATTACATTGAAAGAGAAAAAGAGAGCTGGAAGGTATTCTATCATGATGTTACACCGGATAATCCCGTCAAGAGCTGGTTTGTTCCCTTTAACACATCAAATAGAACGGATATTAAGACCATAAGGGTCATCTCCACATTCGGTGCACACCGCTACTCCTATATTAAAGGCCATATGCACACCGGGCTGGACAATATCCCTAAAAAAAAGGGCGATTTAAAATATATTTTCATATATCCCATGGCTCATGGGGTAGTCTGTTCGATCCACCTCGGGCATCCGCATAAGACTATTGTTATAAAACATGAGCTTGAAGACGGGTCCGTTATCTTTACATCTTATAAACACCTGCAGGAGATATATGTGAAGCCAAAGCAGCAGGTCACTCCGCAGACAAAGCTAGCCCGGCTTTATACCCAAAAGGAGGCAAAGCTGCAGGATGGCAGTTATGACCACCTGCATCTTGAGATCAGAAAAAAATTTGATGATTACGGTACAGCCAGCTGGGCAACAATGACAAAGGAACAGCTGAATAAACGCTTCTACGATCCCTTAAAATTCATGAAGGATAACATCAAATACTCTCCAAAATAAATACTTAATTTAAAAAAAAGATTTAAATTTTTTAATACCACAGAGGCACTGAGTCACAGAGGTTAAAAAAAATAATAATAAAATTATATTTATTCCTATTTAAAATTAATATAAATAGTAATATTTTTGCTTTAATTTTTCTCTGTGCCTCTGTGTCTCTGTGGTATTAATAATACATATTACTGTTTAAATTAAATAGCATTTTTTCATTGACATTGAAATACTCAGCAATACATTAATAATCAGAATAATTTCGAGGAATTAACATGGCTATCACAAAAGATGATGTTAAATATGTCTCTACCCTGGCCCGTATCCAAATGAATGATAAGGAACTGGAAGCTTTTACCGGCCAGCTTGATACTATCCTGGAATATATGAAGAAACTGAATGAACTGAATACGGATAAGGTGAAGCCATCTTCTAATATCCTCGATGTAAAGAATGTTCAGAGACAGGATGAGCTGAATACCCCTTCTTTAACAAATAAGGAAGCACTGGCAGAGGGGCCTGATACAGAGGGAGAATTCTTTAAGGTCCCGAAGGTCATTGACTAAATACTGATATCAAATCAGGTAGAAGAGGTTCCCAGTATTTTATTGATCTCTTCAGATTGTCCTTTCAGACTTTCCGTAGCAGATATAATATTATGAGTTCCTTTATTAATATCCTGCATCTTTATGGACTGGTTCTCAATATTCTTCACCAGTTCCTGTATGGTCGTGACCATCTTTTCAATTTTAGCTTGAATAGAATAAAACTGCTCTTCTGAATTTACCACGATCTTATTCCCTTTCTCGATCTCAGAAACAATATCCTCTATCATCTCGGTTATCTTGTCAGCATGCTCGGCTGAACGCTGTGCCAGCTCCTTGACCTGACCGGCTACAACAGCAAACCCTCTACCGGATTCACCGGCCCGGGCTGCCTCTACTGCAGCATTTAAAGAGAGGATATCCGTCTGAAATGCGATATCATTGATGATCTTGGTAATATTCTTTATGTTATCCGTTTTCTGAGCGATCTGCTCCATGGACGTGACCGCATCTCTGACAGCCTTAGCTCCTTCTTTTGTGCCTTCCTGTGACTCCCATGTTGATTCTTTCAGAAGATTGGAATGCTTGACCCCGCTATTAATGATCTGATTAATATCTTCCATGGCAGATGCAATATCCCTTGATGAGACCGAAAGGTTCTCGATCGAATCGTTTAGAACCTGAGCGGTCCTCTGGATCTCCAGCATGGCACTGTTCAGCGACTCATTCTTAAAATCCAGAAGAGCTGCCTTCTCCCCCAGATCAAGCTGGAGCTTGCCCTGCTCCTTGGCAAATATAAAAAAAATCGTTAAGAGAAGTGTTAAATAACCGTAAGGGAGCAGCCATGCATAAGGGGTCCCTGTAACATTAATAATATCATGGAGGCTGGTTCCTACAAGGATAAGAATGGAGACAAGTATCAATAAGGAGGCCTTGTTCTCATCAAAGAAGGCGGATTTAATTAATATTCCTATATTGGTCAATAAAAGGGGTGTAATAAAAAAGTTGGTGGCCAGAGGAAATGTCTTAACATAGATCCCCATCTTTGTATTTTGCATAAAAATCGCCATCGACAGGATCGCTCCGGCCAGTATGATCCCGAGCTTCAGCTTTATATTTCTATTAAATATTCGTGTGAACTCCATGATCAAAAATGTTAAAAAGACGGTTGCTAGGGTAAAGGATATCCGGGAGAGCCGGTTTGCGATCCCTTCATTATAGGAATCGTGAAAAAAGACAGTATTGAGATATCCAAAAGAGAAAAGAAAACAGGTAAAAGCAAAATAGAGATACCGCCAGTCTCTCTGCCTCTTGGTAAAAAAATTAAATATATTATAGATTCCTACAATAAGGGCCAGGACAAAAGCGGCCTTGGGATAATCCACATTAAAAAAATTCCTCCAGAAAACCCAGGAAGAAACATTATCCGAAGAAGAGATCACAACTTTATCAAGGGGAGCGGTCTCATATTGAGGAAATATCTGGATCGCAACTTCATTATAAGTATCCCCATAGAAGAGGAGGCTTTCCACCAGAAATAATTTGCGGGATGTATAGATCACAGAGGTATAATCTTCTTTATACCGGCCTGCGGAAAAGATCTTCTTCTGGTTTAAATATACAGTATAAGGGTACTGTGTAGAACCCAAATAAACAGCCATTTCCTTTCCTTTCAATTTATCACTTAATTTGAACCGGCTTCTGAAGGTATACATCCTTCGATCCACTTTCTTCTCATTCTTAAGAGCTTCCCTGTTGTATTTTTTAAAACCCAGTTCCTGCAGATCACCATCAAGATATTTTCCATCATTGAATTCACTCTCCAGTATATAAAAATCCAGTTTAAATTTTTCATTCAGGTCATTCAATATCTCTTTTGCGGATATATTTTGTATATTAATGAAGGAAAATAAAAAAAGAACTAGTAGAATCCTTTTAATGGTAAATGATTTAAGAATTGATATCATATTTTAAACAATGATCACAATTATTGTTATTAATTTTAATAAATATAGTGTATTAAATAAGAATAGATTGTCAAATTTTTTGTTTTACATGTATCCTTTTAAGGAAGGATGGAATTAAGTTCTTTAAACTCTTTTATCCTGAAATCCGGGACAGCTTTTTCAGAAAGGATTCCCCTGCCGTATTCACAGAATACGGTCCTGATCCCGGCATTTTTCCCGGCTTCAATATCGGTATAATTATCTCCGATCATGTAGACAGATCCCGTATCGCTTTTATATTTTTCAATTATCAAGGCAATTCCAGCCGGATCAGGTTTTATCCGAGGAGTTTTAGGAGGGCCGAATACTTCTTTAAATAAGGAAAGAATACCCAGCTTTTTCAGAATAGCAGAGGAAAATTCAACATTTTTATTGGTAAGTATAAACAGCTGATCCTTTTTGGACAAACTCCTGAGAACAGATTCTACTCCCGGATAGCACCGGGTTTTATTGACCATATTTCCCTTATAATGTTTTCTAAATACCGCAAGGGCATTATCTAAAAATTTCTGATCATAACTGCCGGCTGTAGCTTTTTCTATCAGGTATTCAAGCCCTACCCCAATATATGAATAGATCACTTCATTTTCTCTAACAGGCAGATGTAATTCTGCAAGCATCTTATTAATGGCATCGGCAATATCTTCAAATGAGTCGATCAACGTGCCGTCTAAATCAAAGATCAGTGTATTCATAATATAACTAAATTTAAAGAATTACCCCATACACCCAAATAAGCATGTTTCTATAAAAAAAGGGTGGCAAGGTGGGGGAAACCTTACCACCCGAAGCATCTATGTTAGGGGCATAGAAGTAGAAAATTATATAACCGTTTACATCATTCCGGGCATTCCGCCGCCGGGCATACCCATTCCGCCGCCGGGCATGGCCGGAGCTTTTTCATCTTCCGGTTTATCCGTTACAAGGGCTTCTGTAGTAATGAGAAGGCCTGCTATGGATGAGGCATTCTGTATGGATGACCGTACTACTTTTGTAGGATCGATGATCCCCTGCTCAAACATATCTCCCCATTTCCCATTAGCCGCATTAAAACCGATATTGTCTTTTTCTTCTTTGATCTTATTAATAATGACCGAACCTTCATAACCGGCATTATTTGCGATCAGTTTCGCAGGTGCATCCAGAGCCTTCAGAATAATGCTGGCTCCGGTAGCCTGATCGCCGTCCAGTTTCAATGAAGTGATCGCTTTTGAAGCACGTACCAGAGTCACACCGCCACCGGCTACGATCCCTTCTTCTACAGCTGATTTTGTAGCATGCAGAGCATCTTCCACTCTTGCTTTCTTCTCTTTCATTTCAATTTCAGTGGCTGCTCCTACTTTTATTACAGCTACACCGCCGGCCAGTTTTGCCAGCCTCTCCTGCAGCTTCTCTTTATCATAATCTGAATCCGTATCATCGACCTGTTTTTTGATCTGCTTGATACGGGCTTCAATATCTTTTTTAATCCCTGCGCCTTCTACGATCGTGGTATTCTCTTTATCGATCTTCACTTTTTTAGCACTGCCCATCATTTCCAGTTTGATATTCTCCAGCTTTAATCCCATATCCTCGGAAATAACGGTCCCTTTGGTCAATACAGCAATATCCTCAAGCATTGCTTTTCTTCGATCCCCGAAACCCGGAGCTTTGACCGCCACGGAAACAAAAGAGCCTCGTAATTTATTGACAACGAGCGTTGCGAGTGCTTCGCCTTCTACATCCTCTGCAATGATCAGAAGCGGTTTCCCCATCTGAGCGATCTTTTCCAGTAATGGAAGAAAATCCTTCATTACACTGATCTTTTTATCTGTGATCAGGATGATCGGGTCTTCCAGCTCAGCTGTCATTGAATCCGCATCAGTGATCATATATGGGGAAATATATCCCCTGTCAAACTGCATTCCTTCAACCACATCCAGCTTGGTATCGATCTCTTTCCCTTCTTCAACAGTAATAACACCATCCCGTCCTACTTTCTCCATTGCTTCAGCAATAAGGTTCCCGATCGTCTCATCGTTGTTTGCCGAGATGGTCCCAACCTGTGCTATCTCTTTTTTTGTCTTAACTTCTTTGGACTTGGATTGGATCGCTTTTACAACAGCGTCAACCGCTTTCTCAATTCCCCGTTTCAGGTCCATTGGATTTGCACCGGCAACAACATTCTTCATCCCTTCTTTCAGAATTG
>JAHITG010000161.1 GCA_018817865.1 Spirochaetota bacterium | reverse complement strand
TGGAAGATGTCTATGTCATACTAAAAGATCCTGATCTTGATATCATCAATTTTATCAAGGATATAGATAATTGATAAAAAAATCACTTCAGTACATCATACTGATTTTTCTGATCCTGTTTCAAACATCTAATTTTGTTGATACATTAAAAATAGGAAATGTTAAACCGGATTTTGTACTCACCTTCATTGTTTTCAGGAGTTTAACATCCACTTTTGTAAATGCTGAATCACTGGGATTTTTCTGCGGGATCATTATTGATATCATTTCACATACTTTACTGGGAATTAACTCGTTTACGATGACAGCCATATCTGCTGTCTTAAACCTGTTCAAGACCAAGATATTCGTAGAGAAGCCTTTTTCAGTTTTTATCATTACCTTTTTAAGTTCCATTACATACCGCCTCCTGCAGGTTTTATTAACAGTGATATTTGTCCATAAGATAAATTTTTATAAATCTATTATTAGAATATCACTTCCGGAAGCTTTTTACACGGCAATAGCAGCAATGCTATTATTCCCGATCTATAATAAAATATTTACTAAAAGCAGATAACTAATGACAAAAACATCAGTAAGTCCAAAACAGTTCTATTTTTTTAATAACCGTTTTGCTATTGTACAATGGATATTTATTATCCTGTTCTTTATCTTATTTTTTCAGGTCATTTATCTTCAGTTAATTAAAGGTCAAAAATACAGTGATCTTTCCTTAAATAACAGAGAACAGTATATTCCCATTCAGACATACAGGGGAGAGATCTTTGGAAGGGATTTTGATCCTGAATCCGAAAAGAACATTCCTCTGGTCACAAATGAAGAGACAATGGGTCTATATATACTCCCTATTCACTTGAAACTGAGCAATGTAAAAACAATCCTTTATAAACTATCATTCATTGCGGATTATAATTATACCAACACTATTTCTCTTTTTACGAATAGGGGAAATTACTTTGAACCCTTTCTGATCAAGGATGATGTTCCTATCAGAAACATCGCTGAGATAGCTGAGGTCATTCAGGACCTTCCCGGCATCTACTGGGAGCCGATATACTATCGAAATTATCCTAACAAAAATCTGGCCGCTCACACGCTTGGTTTTGTAGGAAGTATCAGTAAAAATGAACTTAAATACCGTGAAGATGATCCGCAATATCACTTGAACAGCATTATAGGAAAAATAGGCATAGAAAAATTCTATGATACTGAACTGCGCGGAAAGGAAGGAAAGCTGTTGCGTATTGTGGATGCCCGGAACAGGATCCGAAAAAGCTTTGTCGTTGAGAAACCGGTTCCCGGCCATAACCTTGTATTGACCTTGGATAAAAGGATACAGCAGATAGCAGAAGATGCAATGAAAAGAGAAAGGGGGTCTGTCATTGTTCTTGATCCTTATACCGGAGAAATCCTGGCCCTTGTATCAAAACCTGACTTTGATCCGAATATTTTCATCAAGGATCCGGACATCCCCAAAATAATTGAATTAAATACTGATCCGGAAAAACCATTTTTAAACAGGGCTATTCAGGCAAAATATCCTCCTGGATCAGTTTTTAAGATCGTTACCGCAACAGCCGGGATCGAAGAGGAAGTTGTTAATCCAAATAACACCTATTATTGTAAGGGCTATTACAAATTCGAAAATGATGACAGAGTATTTCATTGTACCGGGTATCATGGTTATATGAACATATATACGGGACTTGAATTTTCGTGTAATGTCTTTTTTTTTAATTTAAGCTATTATCTGGGAAGTAAAAAAATAATCCAATATGCAGAATACTATGGTTACGGCACTCAGTCTGGTATCGATATCCCGGGTGAACTGCCTGGATTTCTGCCGTCACATAAATGGAAAAAGAAGACATTTGCTGAAAACTGGTATGACGGAGATACAATAAATTTGGGGATCGGACAGGGATTCATACTGTCTACCGTACTTCAGGTTTCAGACATGATGGCAGCCGTAGCAAATGACGGCCTTATTTATCAGCCCCATCTTTTAAAAGCTATCTATAATGCAATTGATGGAGAACAGGTCTTTAAAACAGAAAAGAAACTGATCCATAATATTCCCATTGATGAGGCAAATTTAAACACTATTAAAAAAAGTCTGAATCTGGTTACCCTGGGTGGTACTGCTAAACAGGCCGGAAGGTTTTCAAAAATCTCTCTTGCAGGTAAAACCAGTACAGCACAAAATACTTTTGGAGATCCGCATGCGTGGTTTACATGTTATGCTCCCTACAACACAAAAAAAGACCGTGTTGTTGTTACCGTCTTTCTTGAAAATGCAGGCGGTGGTGGTGAAAAAGCCGCACCGGTGGGAATAGCAATTTTAAATGCTATTTTTAAAGGTGAAGATGTAGAAAAGGATAAAAAGAAAATAAAATCCTATATTGATAAAGCACAGTATGAGAGGTACATGAAGCGGATGGATGATCAGAGATTACTGGAGGAAGGTTTTGACCAGACAGAAATTCAGTTTTGATCTATCAATATTTGTTATTCTTGTATTGATCATATCCATGAGTATTCTTGCATTGTATAGTGCCGGTTATAATAAACCCGTATATAAAAATATTTATTTAACACAATTCTTATGGTTTGTAATCGGATTAGTATTGATGCTGGCCATTATACCCGTAAACTTTAAAAAGGTGTATAATTATGCACACTACATCTATCTGATAACTATTCTACTGCTGATCATAACAGCTTTATTCGGCAGGGAGATCAGGCATACCAGAGGATGGCTCACCATAGGTCCCATTAATTTTCAGTTCTCCGAGATCGCAAAGATCGCTACAATACTATTCCTTGCCAAATATATAGATTACCATTACCGGGAATTTAATAAATTTAAAGACTTTATCTTTCCCTTCCTTATTCTTCTTTTCCCGATCTTTTTGATCCTGCTTCAGCCGGATCTGGGTTCTACTTTAGTTTTTTTTCCTGTGTTCTTTGTGATGATCTATCTTGCCGATGCCAATATTAAATACCTGATCTATATTATGATCATCGGAGCCATAACCATTATACTCCCGTTACTGATAAGCTATTTTGAATTTACTATGGATGTCTCTAATATTATCTGGATTAAAATATTTAAAGACAAATCCATTCTATTTCCTTTGATCCTTCTCTTTTTTATATTTACACTCTTTTTTAAGATCATATATAAATTCTATCCAAAACAAGTCCTTTTAAATGCGATCAGTAATATACTGATCATCCTATTAATCGGATTACTCTTTTCTTATACCGTCAATCAGAAGTTAAAAACATACCAGAAAAAAAGATTGCTTGTTTTTGTTGATCCTGAGATCGATCCCTATGGCACGGGATATAATATCATCCAATCAAAGATCGCGATCGGATCAGGAAAACTATTTGGAAAAGGATATTTACAGGGTTCACAAACACAGCTTGGCTTTCTGCCGGAACAGACCACTGATTTTATCATATCTGTAATAGGAGAAGAATTCGGATGGCTGGGGATGTCCTTTGTCCTGCTTCTATATTTTTTACTGATCGTTCAGGCGTTAAAGATCGTCTACAACGCCAGAGATCCGTATTCATCTCTGATCGCCACAGGGATCTCGACCATGTTTATTGTCCAGATATTTATCAATGTCGGAATGACTTTAGGCATAATGCCGGTGACCGGTATCCCCCTGCCCTTTTTAAGTTATGGAGGGTCCTCACTTATAACATCAATGATCGGAGCTGCGATTTTGATAAACATTAAAACACAAAGATAATTCAGATACCAGCAGACATTAATAAAGTTCTTGACAATAAATTAAAATGAAATAAATTAATTTTCTATGGAAGTCGAATATATAAATCCCTTTATTATCGGTGCAATTGAAATATTTGAGAAGATCGCTCAGATCGAACTGAAAAAGACCAGTGTCCAGGTTACAAAAAGTACAAAACCTGCTAATGAAATTTGTATTGTATTTGGAGTTGCAGGCTATTTAACCGGCCAGGTTGTTTACAGTTTTAAAAATCATACGGCTCAGCGCGTGGTCAGCTGTATGATGCCGGACAGCAAACCTGAAAAACAAGCAGAATATTTCGAAAGTGCTTTGAGCTCCCTGGCGAATATGATAACAGGACGGGCTACAATACTATTAGCAGGAAAAGAACATATTATCCAGATCACACCTCCTCAAATAAATATTGAAAACGATAAAAATGCAGCTTATGTGGAGTTTCCTACAATAAATGCAAACTTTAGCTCAAGATTCGGCACACTTGAAATCAATGTTGCATTAAGAAAAACTCAGTAATTTGGAGGAATGAATGGCAACCATATTGTTAGCTGATGATTTAGCATTCATAAAAATGGTTCAAAAAGAGATACTTCAAAAAGAAGGTTATGATATTATTGGAGAAGCTGCTGACGGACTGGAAGTAATTGAAAAATATAAAAAACTGCGACCGGATGTCGTTATCATGGATATTACCATGCCAAAAATGGATGGACTGAATGCATTAAAGGCAATTCGCCAGCTGGACCCCGATGCCAGGGTCATTGTATGCAGTGCCTTGGGCCAACAGCAATTAATAATTGAAGCAATAAAGATCGGGGCTAAGGATTTTATTGTCAAACCTTTTGATCCTCCCAGGCTGGCAACAGCCATTCAAAAGGCTTTAAAATAAAATGTTTTTGAAAAAAGCACAATATCTGTTCGTCTTCATCTTTCTCTCTCATAATTTATTCGCATTTAGCCTCGGTAATAATGAAGCCCTTTCAAATATCAAAAAAATAGAGCTTTTGGACAAGGGGTACAGGACTATAGCGGTCATTCCTTTTCAAAACCTTACAACTAAAGACGAATATTCCTATATTGGCAGAACTATTCAAAAATTTCTTTCAAATGATCTGAAAGCCATTAAAAAGCTCACTATTACAACTCAGGATTATCTTATCCCAAATGAGTTTCAGACGAACAGATCTCTCCTTTATGCATACGGCACAAA
The DNA here is from genome assembly GCA_018817865.1 of Spirochaetota bacterium. Taxonomy (GTDB): domain Bacteria; phylum Spirochaetota; class JAHITG01; order JAHITG01; family JAHITG01; genus JAHITG01. The sequence goes on along the minus strand of JAHITG010000161.1, from coordinate 1,495 downwards.
CTTTATAAGGGATGTTGTCATACTGGATGCAGATATGATCTATGACAGCTACATAAGATCACCTGACCCTGAAGATCCGGAACACTTTGCTAAAGATATAAAAACAGATTATATAATATCCGGTAAATACTCTTTCAACAGCGGTTCTGTTCATGAACTGTCTGTATCTTATACTGTTTATAATACCATACAGCGTAATTTTATCCATAAAAATTCCATTAAGATCCATGAGAAAGACCTGGACCAGGGGATTAAAAAGATATCAACGGACCTTGTGCAGTACTTTAATCCTTCAGAAACAGGATATCTGAAAATGGTTACAGATCTATCAAATTATGAATTTTATATTGACAGTAAATTAATACACGATAAAATGAATTATTATCAACTCTCCACCGGAACGCATGAAATTAAATTCCAATCCGTTGATCATCCGTCCGGGCAGCAAACCAATATAACGATCGTAAAAGACCGTACAAATAGAGTTGAATTCAGCAGGATAAATTTTACAAAAAACAAAGCAGTTCTTAAGGTCTCCTCTGAGCCAACAGATGCCACCGTGTTTCTAAATGTCAGGTCCTTAGGAAAAACTCCTCTTGTATTTACCAATTTAGAACCCGGAAATTACAGGTTACAGATATTTAAAACAAATCATAATACTTATTATAAAAATATCAATTTATTTACCGGTACGAACCATTTTAGAGTAAACCTGGAAAAGATCCGATCAAAGGAATATTATGAAAAAAGACACAAAAGAAATAAATTGATCATGTACACTACATTAGCCTCAGGAACTCTTTTTTTAACGAGCACCTACTTATTTTATATTAACGGTACGATCGAATACGACAGATATGATAACACATACGACAGAAATCACCTTGATAAAGGTAATATTTTTATGACTGTATCTTTTATAAGTGCGCTGGCCGGTCTTGGCTCCTACACATTATCATTAATATATTTTTTTAAAGTTATAAATTACGATGATGTTAATATTGGATATAATGATAAGAAATTAAAGTTTAACCTGGCTGAAAGATCGGATAATCATTATCTCTATATGCAGTACAGATTTTAAACTATTCCCTTGCCTAACACTTTAAAGGAGAACAAATGGGTATTTTAGGTAATTTTTTCAGATCGAAAAAGAAGACAGAACAGAAGATCACTGAGATCTTTTATGAAGAATTTGAAGAGACTCTTATTGAATCAGACATAGGGCCAAAAACAACCCAGATGATCCTTGACCATCTGCATAAGGGAAAAACCGATAATTACAATGATGTTACAGATTTATTAAAAAAATACCTGATAGATCTTGTGAAAGAAGGAGAACTGATAAATACTGACGGCTTAAAGATCATTTTATTTACCGGAATAAACGGAGTAGGAAAAACTACTTCTCTTGCAAAATGTGCTCATTTTCTAAAGAATAAAAACTATAAGGTAAAAGTAGTTGCCGGGGACACATTCAGAGCTGCTGCAATAG
>JAHITG010000160.1 GCA_018817865.1 Spirochaetota bacterium | reverse complement strand
ATCGGGACGAGCGTCAATGCATATACCATCTTTATCCAGACCATACCCTACCGGTTCTATAATATCCTTATCCTTCTCTTTGTCTTTCTCAACGTGATCATGGCAAAAGAGTTCGGGTCCATGCTTAAAGCTGAAAGAAGAGCAAAAAATGAAGGTAAACTCATGGATGATAATGCCAAACCGCTCTCTTCAGAAAGCTCCGAAAGCAGTGCCGATGAAAAAAAGATCAAATTGAATATCTGGAATGCCCTGATCCCTATTGCCGTTCTTATCCTTTCAGCTCTCTCCTTTTTCTACTTGAGCGGATACAGGACCATTATGGCAGGAAAAGATCATGTCCTGATCACCCTCATTACAGAGCATCCTTTTTCCCTGGTGGGCCTTCAGAAAGCATTCAGCAATTCCAATGCCAGCATCGTCCTGTTCCAGGCAGCAGCACTCGCCTGCCTCACGGGTATTATTATGGGAATGAGCCAGAAGGTCTTCTCCCTGAAGCAGGCCATTGAGATCTGGCTGAAAGGTGCCAGGGCCCTTCTTATCACTGTCTTTATTTTAATACTGGCCTGGACCCTAACCGGAATAATTAAAGAGCTGGGCACGGCCAAATATATCGTATCCGTTCTGTCCGACTCCATTCCAAAAATGATCCTGCCGGGTTCGATCTTTCTGCTGGCTGCCCTGATCTCCTTTGCCACGGGAACCTCATACGGCACTATGGGGATTTTAATGCCTCTGGCCATCCCCCTGGCTCACGCTGTCTCTCCTACCCATGAATTTCTTGTCATGAGCATCGGAGCTGTGCTGACCGGCTCGATCTTTGGCGATCACTCCTCTCCCATTTCAGACACAACGGTCCTTTCCTCCATGGGAGCCGCATCGGACCATATCGACCATGTCAAGACCCAGCTGGTGTATGCGGTTTTTGTTGCCATTATTTCACTCTTTCTCTGTTATTTACCGGTAAGTATGGGGATTCCTGTATACTTTGTTCTCCCTGCAGCGGTCCTGGTCATGGGTATCATGCTCTTTTTCATTGGTAAGCCGGTGATATCCTAAAAGATAACCGATTACAGTTCTCTGATGTATCCCCACGTATGGAGCCGGTCACTGTCCTCAAACCATCGTTCCCCAATATCCCGCCGGAAGTACATATTGGGAATAAGGATATTCTTTATCTTGTTATAAACCGAGCTGATAGCCTGTTTCATGGTCTGCCCTGATGCTGTGACAAGAAGCACACCGCCCGAGGTTCCTGTAATGACCCATTCGTCATTTACCAGCTTAACATCCTCAATATGTACACCCTCAACGGGTTTTTTAAATAAAATAATGGAATCCTTTGATTTCACTTCAAAGGTCTGCTTGTCCTTAAAAGGAAAGGGAGGAACAACGATCTTGACACCGATCTGGAATCCGTTTTTAACCTTAAAGCTGGGAGTCTGGCCCTGAGCGATCTGATAAAAGAACTCGCTGATAGGTGTGGTTATCCCTTCCTGTTGTATCAAGATGGTAGGATACCCGAACCTTGCTGTCCATTCCAGCGGATAGATACCATTACTGTTGACAATACAGTTTATATCTATATAGCCGACATACTTCTCTTCTGCCAGTTTGGATTCAAATTTTTTAAGGGTCGCATCGAATATTTTATTCGGCCTGCTCCAGAACATGGTCGTGCCCATCTCATTAGTGGATGGCCCAAGCTCTCCCGGGAAGAGTTTCTTATGCTCAAAATTTATATTGATCGGGTAGATGAAAGAATTACCGTTAAAAAATGCCCCTACAGCCACTTCCACTCCTGTTACTCTTTTCTGCAGCTGGAAACTGGAGATCTTATTCGCCCATGCTTTCTTATAATCTTCCAGGACCTGTAGAAGGTCCTTTCCGTCATCCTCTTCGCCGACAAATAAAAGCCCTTTTATGCTCTGGGCCCTGCCGCTGGGTTTCAGGACATATTTTCCGGGATTATCCTTTACGAACTGAATAGCGTCATCAAATGAAGTAAAATTCTGGTAAGGGATAATGTGAATTCCGGCGCTTTTCAGCTCCTCCTGTCCGAATGCCCTGTCATCTTCCAGACGATCTGTATAGGGTGTTCCTCCTATTACGAATTTTCCCTTTTCCCTTAAAGCTTTAGCTTTGGTTCCGAATCCGAGGATATTGTCAAAGACAATAAGGTCTGCCCAATCGACTTCCTTTTCCCAGTCATCTGTCTTGGGGACAAAACCGTCCCCGACTTCTTTCTCTTCCGGATCCTTAATATAGTATTTCACATCATGACCTTCTTTAACCGTACACCATGCGATATCCGTGATCAGTCCGTCCATCGAAACAAAAAGAATATGTATTGGATCCATTAACCACTCCCTGAATAAGATTAAAAAAATATAATAAAGGATTTTCTAAAGTAAACTAAATTTTTTTTTAAGAAGTAAATAAAATTTCTTTTCTTTATACAAGGCAGGCAGATCAACAGCTGAAGGTTTTATCTATTTGACTGGTCCGGCTATTCTGCTATCTTCTCGAATTGAATATTTATAGACATTTCCCTTCATGGTAGCAATATACAGGAACCCGCTCTCTACAACCGGCTTGCTGATGATCTCTTCTTCGATATTGATTATCCGCTTAATAGCTCCTCTTGCTTTATCTATAATATACACATTACCCTTCTTGCCGGGAATGATGATTTCGTTTCCTGCTATTTCAAAAGAAGTCTCAATATTCTCGTTAAGATCCAGCTTCCATTTGATTTTTCCATTCAGGGTCATTGAATATACCGTACCTGCTGAAGTAGCCACAAAGAGAGAATCATTTTGAATAAGCGGACGCGAGAGGATCTTTCCTGATAATTTTTTTCTCCATAATAGACTGCCTTTACTCAGGTCCAGTGCATGGATAAATCCCTTATTATTTCCAAAATAAAGTGCTTTTTGATAAATGCTTGGGGATGAAACTGCGATTCTTCCGTCAGTCTTTTTCTTCCACTCAATAGCTGCATTAAAATAATTTATACAGAAGACCGTTCCGTCCTCACTTCCGAAATATATCTTCCCTCTTTCTGTTATTGGTTCACAGAAGATACCATTCCACAATTTCTTTTGCCAGATCACTTTTCCTGTATCCGGCTGAAGCGCTTTTATTTCTCCTGAAGCTGTTGCCACGAAAAGACTTCCGTATGTTCTTAAAGGCCTGGAATACATGACTTCACCTACCTGTTTCTTCCATATAACACGTGCTCCATCTGTATCAACACAATATAATGCCCCCTTAGAATCAACAATATAGAACCTCTTTTCATGGATCGATCCGTTATTAAAAAATGCGGACCCGGTTTTTATCTCCCAGTTTAATTTACCTTTTTTTGAAAGCGAAACGATGTTACCGCTCTCTGTGCCGATAAGTATTTCACCTCCCAGGACCGCAGGAGAAACCCATATGGGGCTTCCTGTATCGTACTTCCAGAGTGCTGATGCACCTGCCTTCTTTTCAATATAAAACTCTCTTTTTAATGCAGAGAGGTCCCTGTTTGCAACGGACCTCTTTTCCTGTACGATCTTCTGGATCATTCTGTCTATTTTATTATTTGTATCCTTTCGTACATAAACAGACTCTCCCATTTTAATAATGTTCTTTTTTTGAAAAATCGTTTCAAGCTGATCCCTGTCTGAATCATTTGAAAACCGGAGTGTCTTGATCTTGGGAATGTTTTTAATATTGCGCCTGAGTGAAACCTTCCCTTTCAATACTTTAATATAAGTCCCCCTCTCATCGGAAACGAGTTCAAATATAGTCCCCAGGTTTTGCAGCCTGATATGCTCCGTTGATAAATTCAGGTTTGCTCCTTTTGTAATTACATAAGTCTGCCTGCCTTTTTCAACATGAATTCCATATCCCTCATATCCGGCGAATTTCTTCATCTTTGTGATCTGTAGGATATTATCATCCATTAGTTTAAAAGATAATTTTTCTCCCAACCTGATCTTTATATCACTCCCCTTTTCTGTGACCAGGTAGCTCCCTATGGATATCTTCTTTTCTGTTTTATCCGGTTTATTCTTCCGGGCGATAATTGCTGCAGTCCCCTTTCTGCTGACTATCTCCATTGATATTCGAGTAGAAGAGAAGATATAGATACCGATGAAAAATAGCACAATAAAAGTTAATGCATATTTAAAAGCCGGCCTTCTCCGGTAAAACCATTCAGCTCTTTTATTTCTCTGTTCATGCATTCTCCTGACACCTTCCGAAATATTCTCATACAGCCGGTCAGGTAATCGGATATCGCTCTTGTTCAATTTCTTCAATAAATTGTCGATATTACCCATTTAATATTCTCCCTCTTTTACTCTGTTATTCATATTATACACCTCATCCCGGAAATAAGGAATTCTTTTTACATTTCATCACCGGTCATTGTCCGGGATCTTCAGATCTTTTTTCAGCATCTCTTTTGCCTTCATAATTCTCTTTCGCACTCCGCTCTGAGTGATCTTCAGGATACCGGCAATCTCCTTTGTTTTCAATTCGCCAATTGCAGATAAAAGCAGAGGCATCCCGAATTTTTCAGGTAATTTCCGCAAAGATCTGTTTAGATCATTCAGGGCATCTTCTTTGTATATCATATCAGCATAATCCGGATAATAGGTGCCGGTGGTGACGGACTTCAGCTCCTTCAGGAACCTGAACGACCGCACTTTATGCCGTTTATAATTCAGTATATTATTCGTGGTGATCTTGTAGATCCAGGTGGTAAACTGATATTTACTATTATACCGGTTCAGATATTTAAAAACATTCAGAAAAGTCTGCTGCAGCAGGTCCATACAATCATCAATATTATCTACTGAGTTATGGATCATTTTAAAGATACGCTTATAATATCTGTTGTAGATCTCTTTAAAAGCCTGTTCATACAGGTCTTCATCTGTCAGTGTTATCTGAACTAATTGAGCATCGTTCTTATCTTCAAACATATCAATACATGAAATAATTATTTAACTTTATATAATTATAATTCAGCGCTAAGCCATAATTGAATATGGTTATTTAATATTAAAATCGACAAATAGAGCAATTTAATTAGTAAATTATCATACAGCTGTTCAAGGCGGGGACTTTTACTCAAGATAATACCACAACGCTTTTACGATCGATTCAACCGTTTTATCCATATAATCAAACATGTTAGCACCGATCTCACCGGTTACTTTAATGGTTGAGAGGGTATCTCCTGTTCCGGTATCAATTATCTCCGTCCTGATCTCCAGTTTCCGCCCGATCTCAATAAAACTTCCCTTTATAAGAATATTAGCCTTTAATTTATTTTCGACATCCCGGATATTCCCCTTGTTATCAATATCTTCCTCTTTTACCTTTACTTCTTTAATATACTCTTCCAGTTTATTCCTTCCTGTGACCGTAATAAGATCATGATTATTAAGACTTGAGCCGACAGAATCTGGTATGGTCCTGCTTAAAAGGTCCCATTTTCCCGACTCCCCCCGGTTTTTATAGGTGAGTATTACAGCAGTAACAGCCTTCATTTTTTTTACTTTGATCCCTTTGGGGATATCTATGCTGGCTGATACTTTTTTACTCTTGACGCCTTTACTATCGGAAGCTTTTTTGGCATCAGCGATCTTTTTTACAAGCTCTTCATTTTCCGGATCGACAGCAAGTGCTTCATTCCACTGCTGAACGGCAATGGCATAGCCTTCTTTCATATACGCATCCAGTCCATTATAATAATAAGAATCATACTTCTCTTTTTCGCCTTTCCTCCACCCTGCGATCATGATCTGGTAGCTTGATCTTTTTATCATCTCTTCATGGGCTCTTTTAACAACAGGGATCCTGACCTTCTGCCTCCTGAATATCATCTGAGCTCTTTTTACACCTTTGGTAAGAAAGTATTGCGTCAGGGTTTTCTGATGAGCAACCCTTTTTACGCTATCTTTATTCAGAAGGATAAAGATCCTCCTGTACTCCCGGTCTTCCAGTACATCCATGACATCATCAAGGACATCTTCCCCGGCCGGTGTGATCGTTTTCCCTTCAGGGCCTAAAAGGGATCCCTCTTCTTCCGTTATGTAAATATACCGGTCTTCCTCTTCATCGATCATATTCAAACTTATCCCATCTTTATCTTCCCTGCCTTTGGAATATCGATTCTTTTTCGAAAAAAGTATGTTGAGCCCTATAAAATGCGATATTCCTTCATCCAGCAATGAAAGGCTGTAATCCAGCTCAAGGACCGTTCCCTTTATAAAATCACCCTTAATGCGTTCATCTCCCCGTACACCGATACCAAATGCCATTTTATCTATATCCCTTTTTAATATATAGTAACCATTCCTGATAAACAGCATATCATCATAATTCATTTCAAACCCGGCAGATAAATAATTCTTCTCATATTCTGTCATATAAGTATATGTTGTCCCCAGTTTAAACCCAATTCTTTCGATCTGAAGAAATTTATAGACCAGGCCCGCATAAGCACTGACAGGATAAGAAAGGCCTTCTCCATCCAGTTTCTTAAAACTGAAATTCTGCAGTCCCGCACCAATATTCAAATTTCTCCCGTGATCCACATTCACTCCGTTTAAACGCAAAGGAACCAAAACAGCAATACCGCCCCCCAGCCAGTTCTTAGAGTATTCGCTAATTCTCATGCTTAAATACTTTAAATTCAATCCAAAATATATGACATCTCCGATGCTGTTGCCGTAACCGATATTCAGTAGAATGTCACTGTTTTTTACATTACCCAGCAGATTTCCGTAATTATCATAATTATCCACATCTTTTAAGGAGCCATAACTTAGAGCACCGCTTATGGTACCCAGCCCCCCCAAGGGCTGTGCATATGCCGCCCGCATGATAGTCAGCAGATCACTCCATTTTATATACCCCATGCTGATAGCCGGTTCCTCTATTCCTCCAAGAGAGGCAGGAAAAATATCAATATTATTCAGATCACTCTTTTCCATAAGCAGGGATTCACCGGTTCCGTATAATCTGCTGTTATAATGCGGGAAATCCATTAAAACAGACGAGTAGAGGATCTTCATGGAAAAGAATAAAATGATAATTAAAATTATTTTCTTCATATGATTCTTAACGTATTAAAAAGAGAAAGGCCTTCTTATCTTTGATCTGTACTATATACTGACCTGAAATCAGGGAGCCAAGTTCACTTATGTTTAACTTAATAGAACCGGTACTGAAATTTGCACCATGTATTGTTTTCACCTTATCTCCCCGCAAGGTATATATTTTTATATCCACATTATCCTGATCCTCGCCTTTATAGACGATCGTAATGAATTCCGTTTTATTAACAGAAACTACTGTCGGGTAAACAGCCATCTCACTCTCTTCCACGAGATCATAAATGCCCTCTTTGATTGGTGTGGAATTGTTATATATATCTACCGCATAGTATCTGATCATGTATTGGGCACCAACAGAAAGGTACATTTCAAGGGACCCGGTCCCTGCAAGAGACTGAAAATTTATGTTATTTCGGAAAATAGTTGCTGAAATCGCTGCTGCTGATTCGATCTGACTTTTTAAGGCATCTTTATAGGCTGTTAGTTTCAGTTTCAAATCCCCTATATATTGTCCCGGCGGTTTGTCAGGGACAAGCAGGATCGAAGCAACCCCCCATATCCCCTCTTTCCATCCCATATCCGGACCCGAACCAAGAAAATTGTCCGTAATACCGGGGATATTGGTCCCGCTGTCGATCGCAGGGCTGTTAGATGAGATGATCATGAAGGATCCAGTCGTGTCTACCAGGGGATCCAGAGATATATTTCCCGGCCCCCAGATGAGATTTCCGTTAGTAGGTGAATTATTATTTCCATAAATACAGTTATACGCTACAAAGACCTGCCCGGTCGATGTCCTGCTGATCCCAAAATCATCACCATTGCCGTTTGAAAGAATAATATTGTTATACATGGTTCCGCTTGAAGTATTCTCCCATGAGACACCATTCGAATTTATACTGCGCAGGATCGTATTATTAATGATCTTCACATTGGTGTTTGGCCCGGATAACCGTATTCCTGAAAACTCATTGTCATAGATCAAATTTCGGTATATTTGGTTATTGATACCGCAGTTCAGATCTATACCATAATCCTGATTTTTACCCCGGATCCTGTTTGAGATGATAATCTGGTTATTCACTTCAACCGATGCGGAAGCAATTCCGGCATCATTGTTTGAAAAGATTTCGTTATTTACTATATGGTTGGCACTCGCACCTGTATTCAGAAGAATACCATACATACTGTTATTATAAATATGATTAGAAGCTATTAAATTAAAATCTCCGTTTTCAAGAAAGATCCCATTAACCTGATTTCCCCCACGTATAATATTTGTAAGGATAAAATTATAATCAGCATCATCAGAATTCAAGGTAATTCCATTGAACTGATTGGAATAGACAAGGTTGCGGATAATATAATTATTGGTTGCCGACCCCTTGATCTCAATGCCGTATTGAGCATTCCAGACCTTATTAGAACGCACTACATTATTATCACCGTTTTCGATCTTCATTCCGGAACATGTCCCTACCTGAATACCCTTTACCTCATTATTAAAAATATAATTATTATCCGCTTCATCAGAATCAAGATTTATCCCATCATCACTATTGGAATAAATAAGGTTGTTCATGACAATATTATTTGAGGAAACCCCCAGTATCTCCAATCCGTTTGTATACGATTTAATCGTCAGGGCGTTAATCAGAATAAAGCTCGCATTGGTAATGCGGATACCCGAATAATTCGTCAGGGCCCCATCCAGGATGGGTGCAACAGGTGAAAGATTAGAAAGTTCAGTTATTACCATGTACCCGCTGTTCTTATTTGAAGAGATAAGCACCTGTTCGTAATAAATCCCTGGAAAGATATAACAAGTGGCAAAAGTCACATTCGTACTCATAACATCGATTGCCTTTTGAATTGTACGAAAAGGCTGCAGGAATGTTCCGGGAAATGTGTTTGATCCGATCGTATCATCCACAAAGAAGGGTCCGGTCTGAGCTGTTAAATTGGGTACAACAAAAAGCAAAATGATTAAAATTATTTTTTGCAGCTGTTTCATAATATGATTTGTAATAAGAACAAGGCAAGGTCTTGCCGTTCTCTGTTAATAGTTTAGTATATAAAAAATTTATCCACATGTCAAATATGTTTTAACATGTTGTTACAAAGATAGTAAAAACCGATCTTCATTTTTATAATATTCCCGGATAAATGATTCCCGTTTTTTCCGGTCCGGTGTATAATTATATAAAAACAAGGGAAGAAAAAATGAAAAGGAGAAATATTATGAAAAAATTAATTCTTTTTATTTTCATACTTTTATTTATCATGAGCCAGAGTGCTCATGCCTTTGATTATGTAACGAACAAAAATTTTATACCCTACACTCCGATATCTCAGCCTGCTAAAGGGGCATCAATAACAGACCCTGATTTTAATACTACTTTTTACAGGGTAGCAGACGCAACAGCCGATGGGGTCAATGACACCATGGCCACGATCGTCTACAGCAGATGGAGCCCGCTTAACTCGTCACAGGACTACCTTTATCTTCAAAGGTCAACAGGGAACCCGGACGCTCTGATCTATTCTGCACAGGATTATTCCCTTATCAAGATCCTCCCGGACCGCATCACGATCGATGGAGTCCCTGATCAATTCTTTATTTCTATGGAAAGTGCAGAGATCCGGTGGGATAATACAGGAAACCATCCAAACAGGTTCTATTTTGTAAACGATACAAAATTCTACCAATATGACCTCCTTACAGACACAGCCCAGTTGATACATGATTTTAAAAATGATTTTCCCACAGCCTCAAAGATCCAGAACGATGTAGAAGGTGACTCATCCACAAATTCCAGGTACTGGGCATGGATGGTAAAAGGCCCTTATGACGGGAGCCACTTTCCCACTCTTGCTGTTATAACATATGACAAGGAAACAGATCAGATCCTTGGAGTAATGGATCTGGCAAAATATCAGGCTAACGGCGGAAGCTACGGTTATTTACCGACTCCCAACATGGTAGAGATCTCACCTTCCGGTAAAAAGGTAGTCCTTCTCACCGGCAGATGCTGGGGAGATGCCGGTTACGGTTCCCGGTATCTGGATATCGGGACATCCTTTGACGGGCCCCATGCATGGGACCTGGATTTTACAGATCCGGTAAAAGTCAGCATAGATGAGACACATTCCGGCTGGGCATGGGACTATAACGGGAATGAAATGTTCGTATCACAGAACAACAGGCAGGACTGGATAGAAGCCAGAAACATACAAACCGGCGAGATCAAACAGATACTGTATCACGGTGATCTCGGCTGGAATAACGGAATGCATTTCGCCAGAATGCCCAGCAACGTTAAAGGCTGGGTACTGATGTCTACCTATAATTCCGGAGCAAATTCCGACTGGGGTGACAATCAGCTGATCATGCTGGAGATAAAAGACCATACAGAGAATCCAAGAGTATGGCGACTGGGGCATATGCATAATAATTATGATGAGTATTATGCGGAAGGATTTGCTGCCATGTCTCAATTCGGAGACAAACTCTGGTGGGGAGCAAAATGGCCGGGACAGAATAACATTGAAGCTTATGAGATGGTTCTTCCTCCTAACTGGCAGGAAGAACTCGCCGGAGGAAGCGTTCCTGTGGCAGTAATACCTGATCTCCATCATCCTGTCAACGAAACGATCGCAACCAACAGCCCAAACTTCATCTGGTCTGATGAAAGCATACAGGGTGCAATAAAATATTGGCTTCAGGTCTCTGCTTCTCCTGCATTTTCTCCAAATTTAGTTGATAACGCCACTATAACAGGTACAAATTTCCTGACCGGCTCTCCTCTGGCAGACGGAAATTATTACTGGAGGGTTCAGGCTGAAACCACAACCGGATGGCAGGGATGGTCTCCTTCTGCACAATTTTCAATCGCACCGGTATCTACAAACACAAATTCAATATTCAGTGATGATTTCAGTACGGATAAAGGTTGGACAGGATATGGAACTGATGCTCAGTGGCAGAGAGGCCCGGCAGTAACCGGAGGAGGAGAATACGGATCTCCGGACCCGGCATCGGATCATTCCCCGGGAAGTGATAATAACGTTGCAGGTAATAATATCGGAGGGGACTATATCAATTCGATAGGAACTACATGCTGGCTGACTTCTCCTATCATAGATTGTAGTGAATATATTAATGTAACATTCTCTTTCTGGAAATACTTGAACATAGAAGGACCCAGTTATGACCATGCCTATATCGCAGTATATAACGGCTCTGCATGGATCGTGGTCTGGGAGAACACAGCAGAGATCAATTCAAGCACATGGGAGAACCAGATCATCGATGTCTCTGCTTATGCAGATAATAACGCAAATTTTCAGATCAGATTTGGACTCGGCACAACAGATACAGGCTGGCGGTACAGCGGTTGGAATTTGGATGACCTGATACTATCAGGAGATCATGTCACATCTCCAACTCTGCCTGCCGTTACATTAAACTCCCCGATCAACGGGATATGGACGAACAACAACCGTCCTCTATTTAATTGGAATGACGTGACCGGAGCAGAAAGGTATAATATTCAAATAGCAGGTGATGCGGGATTCACATCACCTCAGGTCAACACCACGAATATCATATCAGAATATAATCCCTCCTCCCCTCTTCCGGAAGGGACCAATTACTGGAGAGTAAGGGCCCATTCAGACAGCGCAGGATTTGGACCTTACAGTGAAGTGAGAATGGTAAGGATCGATACGGCACCTCCGTCACAGGTCACCCTGACATTGCCCGCTGATGGCTCCATTATTCATGACACAAAGCCCCTCTTCACATGGAATCCTGCAAATGATCTTCTTTCGGGAGTAAGCAATTACAGGATCCAGATAGATACCGAAAGCAATTTTAATCTCCCGATAGATCATTCAGATATTTCAGAAGGAACAAGCTATACAACGCCCTCAGACCTTGGGGACGGAACCTATTACTGGCGTGTACAGACCTGTGATAGAGCTGAAAATTCAGGGATATTCAGTGAAATATACAGCCTGACAATTATCACGAATACAAACCACATTATTCCTGCTCCTCTCTATCCTGTCAGCATAGTTGTTAATACAGACTCCCCTGTAATTACCTGGTCAGATGAGACAGCACAGGGAGCAGGCAAATACTGGCTGCAAATATCAGATATCAGTAATTTTGCTTCCCTTTCTGTTAATGAATCGAACTGTATAGCAACGAACTATTCTGTAGGGACCGGTTTATCGGATGGGACATATTACTGGAGAATTCAGGCACATACCCTGCTGGGATGGCAAGGATGGTCTAAGACCGTACAATTCAGCGTTGATACAAACAAACCTTGTATTCAACTCGTCTATCCGGTTGGCGATCTATATATCAATGAGAAAAACCCGGCCTTCTGTTGGATAAAGCATGTCAAAGCTTCACGATATCACATTCAGATCTCAATCAGTGATACTTTTATAACCCTGGCAGAACAGAATTCAAATATAGTTCAGACCAATTTTGTTCCCGGAGTTGAATTGTCTGAAAAGAAATACCATTGGCGTATACGCGGATACAACCAGTTATCAGGTGAATGGGGTGACTGGACTAAAGATACTTTTCAGATCGATCTGGACGGGCCACAGTTTTCACTGCTCCAGAATATAATAAGCACTTCACCCGGACAGGATGCAACGATAAAATGGAATTCTGTTTCAGACACAGGATCAGGGTTTGCTAAATTTTCCGTGATAAACAATGGCGAAGAGAGAGACATCGGATTACAGACCTGGCATACAATAAAATATGAACTGACCGGGGAGTATCTGCTGAGCATCCGCGCATATGATGAGCTTGGCAACTACACGGAAAAAGATGTTACTATCAAAGTAGTATCAGCATTACCCGAAGGAGAAGTCAAAGTTTATCCGAATCCGGTATCTAGAAACAGTACTCTAACATTTGAATACGGATATAACACAGGCAAAAACGTTTCAAAGATCAAATTATATGTATATGACATCATGGGAAACATCGTATTAAAACGGTCTTACCACCATGAAGACGGAAAGATAAAATGGGATCTGAAAACGGGAGGAAGCAGTCTGACAACCACATCTCCTGGCCTGTATATCTATAAAGTCGTTGTCCAATACTCTGATGGATCATCAAAAACATCAGAATATAAAAAGATGGTAATTAAAAAATAATAAACCGGAGGATAAGATTATGAAACGATCAGCTTTAACTTTGTTAATTATTGCATGTTTCTGTTTCACCCTACATGGAGCAGGAGAAAAAAGCGGCAGTATCATCACGAAAAATCCTTTGCCGGTAGACAGCGGATTAAGCACCCTCTGTTTTGCAGGATCCACTCCTTTAGAGAGCCTGGTTTACAATCCTGCCTTTGTGATCAGCAAAGACTATTATATCGGTGCATCTTATGAACAATTACCCCTGGATATGACTTACAGTTCAGCCGTCTATCTGGGTCCGTCACCTTTTGGAAAAGGGACCGGTCTGGGTGCTGTAGTAAAATATTTCAACAGCGGGAGTATTCTAAAACTGGATGAAGCAGGAAATAGTTCTGACAATTTCAACCTGGTAAATCTTGCAGGATCTGTTGTAATGGGATTTAAAACAGGATCAGGATCCGGAACCGGTATTCGGCTGAATATATCAAACGAAGAGATCGACAAAGAAAGCTCAACAGGGTTCAGCCTTGATATAGGTAGTGGTTATGAAACCGGTCTTTTCAACAGGCAGAGAATGGTCATTGGTTTTACTGTATTGAACATAGGCACAAAGATCTGGGATGAGGATCAACCCACAGGATTAGCCGGAGGCCTCCTCCTAAAACATACTCTTTCCGAGACCTCTTTACTGGAATACGGGATCGGAGCGAAATACCTTTCAGGCATGGATTATGAAGCAGGCCCCTCCTTAAGATATACATACAGCCTCCGGGCAGGAGATAATAAATCTTTTATATTCAAGATAGGAGCCGGATATTATTACAACAACAGCATTAAGGACAATGGATATTTAAATGGGTTGAGAACCGGCCTTTTTATGGAAATGCCGTGGAATATTAATATGGGATATTCCCTTGCGTTTTATCCCTGGGGTAACAGCAATAAATTTTTTGTCGGATACAGGGTCAATTCCGGCAAGAATTAAATTCCTGCAAACAAAATATTATTAAGGAGAAAAACCATGAGGTTCATATCAAATGAAAATGAAAAAAACATTGTTATAGAGATCGCCGGTGACTTTAATATCCAGTCATTTAATTACTTTAAGGACTTCAAAAGATCCATTCTGGAAATACTCCAGAAAAACAAGAAAGGATTAATTATTGATATCAGTAAAGTTAAATATATTGATTCAGCAGGGATAGGAGTCCTTCTCATGCTTCACAACAGGGCATATGCAGAGAACCGGGATTTTTGTTTATCCAATGTACCTGATACGATTATAAGGATCTTTAAAATAATCAAGGTATATAGAATATTTGAATATCATGCAGATTCGGATGTGATCTGCCGGGGATAAAATATTGATCTGATTAAAAATACATTGAAGTCTTAATTCAGCAAGATACAGGGATCGTCAGGCATAGGTATCTACGGATTTACCTTTATTCTTTACTTCCCACTTACCCTTCTCCTCCTTTTCATCGGAACCCCATTTTACTGCTCTGACGCCGCTATTGTTTTCTTTCTGATTATCCTTTTTAACAGCTTTGTTCAGCATTTCCGTACTGTTCTGTTTAAAAATGCTCTGGGCTTTGGCAGCTTTAGATGATTGATCATTTTCTACTTTCATCTTCACCTCCTTTTACGGTAGAACAACTCCTTTTATATATATATTATACTACAAAAATACCCGACCGGCAAGGAAAAAATTTTAAAAAAGAAAGAAAAAAATGACAATAATATAAAATCAGTTATTATTAGAAAGAGGAAAAATTATATTTGAGATAATAATATGAGACACAAAAAAAGCAAAGAATTCAAACAACATTCTAAGGAAATTATTACCGGAAAGCTCGATAAGCACCGGTCCGGATTCGGTTTCGTGATCCGGGATGACGGGATAAAACCCGATATCTATATCAGAAAAGAACACCAGAACACTGCAATGGATAATGACCATGTGGAAGTGGAGCTTTTATCCGGGCAAAGCACAAAACCAAATGGCCGTATAAAGAAGATCCTGAAACGAAATTCCAGCAGGGTAATCGGTACCTATATAGTCCAGAAGAACTGGAAGGGAATAGTACCGTTGGGATCGGATGCGGAACGCATAAACCTGATAAAGAGCAGTCTTTCCAGCAAGGTTAAAACCGGAGATCGCGTTCTGGTCGAACTTGATAAAATGCCGGAAGGAAAGAGGTATGCCGCCGGCCGTATCATTGAAATACTCGGAAAAGCCGGAACGTATGAGACAGAGATCAGGATCACGCTCTTCAGGAACAATATCCGGACAGAATTCAAGCCGGGTGTGCAGAAAGAGATAAAAGAGATCCCTGAAAACATAAAAGGACTGGACGCAGAAAACCGGGAGGACCTGCGGCATCTGGACTGTTTCACTATTGATCCGGACAGCGCCAGGGATTTCGATGATGCGGTCTCCATCCAAAGGACAAAAACAGGATATAATCTGGCAGTACATATTGCGGATGTAGCCCATTTTGTGCAAGAAGGATCTGCTATAGATACAGAAGCTTTTAAAAGAGGAACGAGTACTTACCTTGTTGACCGGGTCATTCCCATGCTTCCGGAAGCCATCTCAAACCATATCTGTTCTCTAAAGCCGGATGAAGACCGGTTTGCGATGACCGCCTTTATAGAGATGGATGAAAAAGGAGAGGTTATTAAGACTCGTTTTGCAGAGAGTATCATCCAAAGCCAGCGCCGTTTCACCTACAATGAGGTAGATGATATCCTCGAAAACAGATTCTATAAAGATAAAAAGCTGTACATGGACCTGAAGTCCATGGTGGAGCTGGCCATGAAGCTGAAAAAGAAAAGGCAGCTGAAGGGCTGTGTTGATTTTGAGTTCCCTGAATTCAAGATCGAACTGAATAAAGACGGCACTGTAGCTGAAATAAAGAGAGAGGAGAGGACTATTTCTCACAGGCTCATTGAAGAGTTCATGATCCTGACCAACGAAGTTGTGGCTGAATACATGTCAAAAAATAAGGTTCCCTGCCTTTACCGGATCCATGAAAGTCCTGCAGGAGAGAAACTGGAAGCCTTCCGAAACTTCATCAAGATGTTCGGTTTCACCCTGCCTGAAGAAGAAAAGATCACATCTCAACATTTGCAGACCATTCTTGACCGGATCCGAAAGAGCAAAGAAGAGGTAGTTATCAGCACCATGATGCTCCGGTCTCTCAAGCAGGCAGTCTATACCGACAAGAACAAAGGCCACTTTGCCCTGGCATCAAAATATTATGCCCATTTCACCTCTCCCATACGGAGGTATCCGGACCTTCTCGTCCACAGGGCATTGAAAGAGATGATAAGAAAGGGGAAACTCAGTGAAAACAGGAAGAGCCGATATGAAGAGAATATGGGCAAATGGGGAGAACAGCTTTCTGAGAAGGAACGCTCTGCCTCAAGGGCTGAAATGGAATCCCAGGAACTGAAGACCATGGAATATATTCAGCACCGGGTGGGTGAAGAATTTACCGGTATTTCAAGCGGGGTAACTTCATTCGGAGTCTTTATTGAGCTGGATATGGGACTGGAAGGGCTGATCCATATCCGGAACCTGAAAGACGATCATTATGTATTTTATGAGGATAAAATGGTCCTAAAAGGAGAAAGGCTCGGAAAAGAATTCACGATCGGCCAGGAAGTCCGGGTCAAACTGGACCGCGTTGATCTTGAAAAACGCGAAGTCGATTTTCTGACTGTATAATAATAAGCTCCTCTTCCCTGAACTTGGAACTTTTTTCCTGTTTCCGGGTCTAACTATTATAAGAGCAGGAGGTATATATAACTGTGAAGAGGAAGAGAATTGAACGTTTTATAGTATTTCTTCTGATCCTTTGTATGCCCGGCTTTATCAGTATCAGCCCGCTCTACTCTGATGACAACATTCATCAGCTTGTTCAGGACGACAAGGTCAAGGAAGTAAGAAAGCTTTTAAAGAAGGAACCCAAACTCCTGCATACCCTGGACTATTCCGGCCGGAGACCCCTGCATCTTGCTGTAAGCAGGCAGATGACAAAACTGCTTATCGATCATGATGCAATCATAGATGCCCCTGATAATTACGGGAATACCCCGCTTCATACTGCCTGCCAGGGAGATCATGAAGCCGTGGTAAAAGAACTGATCCGCAACAAGGCAAAAGTCTCTCTAACGAACAATTACAGAGCCCAACCCATTCACTTTGCTGCCCAGACCATCAATACGAATTTATGTAAACTGCTTTTAAACAAAGGTACCTTGATCAACGCCAAAGAGAGGAATGGAGAGACCCCGCTTTATAGAGCGGTTGAATATTACAGGAAAGATATGGCTGATTTCCTTTTACGAAAAGGAGCCGATATCAACAGCACAAATAATTATAGAAAGACCCCCCTTATCGAAGCTCTCTATAAAAATTATGAAGAGATCGCCCTGCTCCTTATTCAGAAAGGTGCGGACATTACCATAAAGGACAACCAGAAAAAGAGCCCCCTGCATTATGCGGCAGTACGGTCCACCAATGCCCTTTCCCTTCTCATCGCAAAGGATGCAAACATCAATGAGCAGGATAATTACGGGTACCAGCCGATCCATATGTGTGAGCACCCGAATACCCTGAAACTGCTCTTGTCTCACGGAGCTGATGTCAATGCCACTAACTATCAGGGCTGGACTCCGCTCCACAAACTGGTCAGCACCGGCCGGAATGAAGAACTGGCACCCATCCTGATAGCAAATGGCGCGGATGTCAATGCCGGGGACAATAACGGGGATACGCCCCTTCACATGATTCAGAACAGCAGTTTGATCAAACTCCTGATGGACCATGGGGCAAACATCGATGCAAAGAACAAGCAGGGACGCACACCCCTGCATGTATGTGTCTCTTCCTACTATAAAAAACGCGAGATCGCAGATCAATTGATCCTGCATGATGCTGATCTGAATGCAATAGATAATAACGGGGATACACCCCTCCATATTGCAGCGTACAACAACCAGGCAGGAATGGCCCATGTCCTGATCTCCAGAAAAGCTCTGTTAAATGAAAAGAACAAGAGGGGACAGACACCGATACAGGTTGCTGCAAAAAGAAGGTATTATGATGTTTTTATACTTTTATTCAATAATAAAAATATCGAGCTGAACACCCGGGATGATGAAGGAGATACACTACTGCATGACACGGCCGGGAATAACAGCCTGGGAATGCTCTTTCTCCTCTTATCCAAAGGTGATAAGTTACAATTAAATGTAAAAAACAATTCCGGTAATACCCCCCTTCACAACTCTATTATAAATAATTATGACGAAGCCGTCAATATTCTTCTGGAACAAAATGTAGATGTAAATATCCCCAATGAACAGGGAAAGACCCCCCTGCACCTTGCCTTATACCACTCTACTTCTGAAGAATTAATAAAAAAACTCATAAATAAAAAACCGGATGTTAACATTGCCGACGAAGAGGGTAAAACACCCATCTTCTATGCCCTGAACAAATCAACCAATATTATAAAATTATTATTAGCAAAGGGTGCAAAAGTAAATGTTAAAGCCGATAAAGGAGATTACCTGATCCACCAGGCTTATGATCCGGTCATACAGGCTCTTTTAATACGCTATGGTGCGGATATCAACCAGAAGAGTGCATTTGGAGAGACCCTTCTTCACAAAGCTGCTTCAAGAGGAGATATTAAACTCACTGCCCTGCTTTTAGAAAAAGGAGCAGACGTAAATGCACAAGATAAGGACGGCCACGGAGCCCTGCAGAATGCATCCCGGGCCAATCATATTGAAGTTGTAAAGCTGCTCCTTGACAATGGTGCAAAACTGAACTTCCGCTGTTCACACAATGTGACACCCCTGTACAATGTAGTCTGTGATAATCTTCCGGAGATGGTTGAACTTTTAATAAAAAGAGGGGCAAAAGTAGATATGACCGTGGGTAAAAGAAAACACACGCCTCTGGTGGGAGCAGCCGCGAACGGGCATCTGGAAGTCGTAAAAGTACTTATCCGGTATAAAGCAAAAGTGAATGTAGAAGATACCAACGACTGGACACCGCTTCTTTTTGCCGCTTCTCACGGATACGCAAAGATCGTCCAATATCTTATCCAAAAGGGAGCAAAAGTGAATATCCGGGAAAAGACCGAAGGGTCCACTCCCCTGATCGAAGCTGCCTTGAACGGACATACGGATGTGGTAAAAGTTCTTCTAAAATCCGGAGCTGACAGAAAAATAAAAAACAAAAAAGGAAAAACCGCTGAAACGATCGCAAAAGAAAACAACTTTAAAGAGATCAGCAGGCTGATCAGAGAATATTAACACTTCTGCCCGTGGGGGCAGGCTCCGTCCCAGCAGTATGTACAGAGCTTCTCTTTGGGTAGACCGATAGCAGAAACCAGGTCTTCCAAAGTCTGATATTTCAAGGAAGTAAGATTGAGCCTCTTCCTTATCACTTCGATCATGGACTGATACTTGTCAGAAGATGCATCGGAATACTCATCCAGATGAACATTATCTTTTCCTTCCAGCTCCTTGATCGCCCATCTTCCGGCCAGATCCAGTTCTGAGCGTGACCTGGAAAAATTAAGGTATTTACATCCAAATACCAGGGGCGGGCATGCCGGACGCATATGAACCTCTACTGCCCCGCTTTCAAAGAGCCTCTGGATCGTATCTTGAAGCTGGGTACCCCTGACGATCGAATCTTCACAGAAGAGCATCCTGTTCCCGTCGATCAGGGCTTTGATAGGGATGAGTTTCATCTTGGCTACCAGATCCCTTACTTCCTGGACCTGGGGCATGAAACTCCTCGGCCAGGTGGGTGT
>JAHITG010000159.1 GCA_018817865.1 Spirochaetota bacterium | reverse complement strand
TGTCATTAATCCTTTAAATAATAAGAAAGTCCCTTTATATCTTGCAAATTTTGTTCTTATGGAGTATGGTACCGGTGCGATCATGGCTGTTCCGGCTCATGATCAGAGGGATTTTGAGTTTGCAAAAAAGTATAATATTCCGATTGAAGTTGTGATCCATCCGAAAGGAAAAGAACTGGATGCTAAAAAGATGAAAGAAGCCTATGTGGAAGACGGGATCATGACCGGTTCAGCTTCGTTTAATGATATGAAGAATCGTGAAGCTATGGATGCGATCATGGATCATATTGAAGAGAAGAAATTCGGAAAAAGGACGATCAATTACAGGCTGAAAGACTGGTTGATCTCAAGACAGAGGTACTGGGGAACACCTATCCCCATTATCTATTGTGATACATGCGGAATACAGACAGTCCCTGAAGAGGACCTGCCGGTTACACTTCCCAAGGATATTGAATTTAAAGAAAAGGGAGGGACCAGCCTGTCCGGTTCTAAAGAGTTTTATAAGACAACCTGTCCCAAGTGCGGAAAAGAAGCCAGAAGGGAGACTGATACCATGGATACTTTTATGGACAGTTCATGGTATTACGCACGCTATTGTTCACCCAAAGAAGAGAAGAGCCCTTTTGTGAAGGAAGAGGCCAATTACTGGATGTCTGTGGATCAGTATATTGGCGGGATCGAACACGCTATTTTACACCTCCTTTATTCCAGGTTCTTTAATAAGGTCATGAAGGATCTGAAGCTGCTGGATAAGCAGGAACCTTTTACAAGGCTTTTAACCCAGGGTATGGTTACGCTCGGTGGAAGTGCCATGTCGAAATCAAAGGGAAATGTAGTGGATCCGGACAGTATGATCGAAAAGTACGGAGCTGATACACTGCGGCTCTTTATCTTATTTGCTGCTCCGCCTGAAAAAGACCTTGAGTGGAGCGAAAAGGGGGTAGAGGGGTCGGCAAGGTTCATAAACAGGATCTGGAAATTCATAGACGGAAAGATCGATATGATCAGGTCTGGAAAAGAGAAGAAGCTGGATCCTTCCTCATTAGATGAGAAGCAGAAATTAATTTATACGCTCCTGAACAGGACCGTAAAGAAAGTGACCGATGATATGGAAAGGACATTCCATTTTAATACATCTATTGCTTCGGTTATGGAGTTTATGAATGAGCTGGTAAAGAAGGATTTCAAGTCTGAAAACGATACACTGCTCCTTGCCGAGATCGTCAGGAAGCTTTTGATCATAACTAATCCTATTATTCCGTTCTTAACTGAGGAACTGTGGGAAAGATGCGCCTTTGAAGGGCTCCTCTGTGAGCATGAATGGGCTGATCATAATAAAGAGTATCTTGCTTTTAATACCTATACCATGGTGGTGCAGGTGAACGGGAAGATACGCAGCAGGATCGAGACCGAGATCGATACGGATCCGGAAAAGATGAAGGAGATCGCCCTGAATGACAGTAAAGTAAAGGAATGGACAGATGGAAAACAGCTGCTAAAGGTCATTCCGATCAAGAATAAGCTGGTCAACATTGTGGTAAAATAGAAGGAAGGTGAAATTAATATAATGAAAGTAAGCGGTTTTACATTTGTCAAGGATGCGGTCAAATTCAGTTTTCCCGTAGTGGAGTCGATCAGATCAATGCTTCCGATCTGTGATGAAGTGATCGTTAATATCGGGATGCCTGATACGGACGGCACAGTGGATCTGATCGAGAAAGGTGTTAAAAGTAAAAAAGTAAAGATCATCAAGACCGATTGGGACCCCTTCTTTAAAGTGAAGGGAAGGATCCTTGCTCAGCAGACAAATATCGCTCTATATAAATGTACCGGGGACTGGTGCCTTTATCTTCAGGCGGATGAAGTGCTCCATGAAGATGATCACCGGAAACTTCTTCACAGTATGAGGGAAAACCTTCACAACAAAAATGTCGAAGGCCTCCTTTTTGATTATATACATTTTTTTGGAAGCTTCAAGACATATGTCCGGTCTTATCACTGGTACAAGAGAGAGATCCGCATCATTCGTAATCATCTCGGAATCACCTCCTGGAGGAGTGCCCAGAGTTTCAGGGTCGATGGAAGGAAGATAAATGTCAAACAATCACCCGGACGGATCTTTCACTATGGATGGGTCCGTTCCCCGGAAGCCATGATAGCCAAAAAGCAGTATCATGATTCCCTCCATCACGGAAATAAAGTGTATGCAGAAGAAAAAGAAAAATATGATCTTTTCTTTGAGTTCGTTAATCAGATAGACCCTTTCATGATCGGAAAGTATAAGGGATCTCATCCCAAAGTGATGACGCCGAGGATCAAGAAGTGGAAGTATATATTTGACAAGAGAAAGAGCGCGCATAAAACTACCTTCAGGGATATCCGGTACCGCATCAGTGACGTGCTTGCTGATCTTACGGGCATTCGTTTGGGTGAGTATAAAAATTTTAAAATTATTAAATGATGATTTTTTCCTCCCCCAGGAGGGTGGTCATCTGTTCTTCTTAACCATAAAAACGATATGCATATTATCCGTGACCTTCTTTTTTCTAAAGATCGAATATCCCAGCTTTTTGTACAAATAAATGTTCCGTTCGCTTTTATGCCCGGTAAAGAGTTTATATTCTTTTGCTTCTGAAAAGGCCTTTTCGATCTCATTCATGAGGTCTGTTCCGATCCCTCTGTTCTGTTGATCCGGAAGAACCATCAGCCTTTCTATAAAACAGGTCCCATCCTTTTCGTATGCCCGTACAGAACCGATTATCCCGGAACTGCGCTTAATATCCACAGCTTTGAGGAACAATTTTTTTTTGTATTCCTCCCTGATCTCTTCAATAGTCTGTACCATGGGGGGGATAGTGAAATCGTTATATTTTTCTGCCTGGAATCGGAAGGCTGATCTCTGGAGGGTGAGGATCTCTTCAAGGTCTTTGACGGATGCTTTAATTATGCTTATCATCTTTTTTTCTGGATCTTGGCCCATGTGTCCTTTAATGAGACTATCCTGTTGAATACGGGTTTCTCATCAGTTGAATCTTTTGGATCTACGCAGAAATATCCGTGTCTTAAAAACTGGTATCGGCTGCCCGGCTTGGCGTTTTTAAGGCTCGGCTCGATAATGCAATCAGATATTTTTTCAAGAGAATTCAAATTTATATTGGATAAATAAGTTTTGCCTTCCTCTGCCTGGTCAGGATCTGCTTTTGTAAATAAATGATCATAAAGCCTTACCTCGGATTTAAGGGCATGAGGAACTGATACCCAATGCAGTGTCCCCTGTACCTTGCGGCCGTCTGAAGTACCTCCGCCTTTGGACTGGGGGTCATAGGAACAGTGAAGATTCAGTATCTCTCCTGTCTTTTCATCTTTTATAACCTTGTTACATGTGATATAATAAGCGTGTTTCAGTCTGACTTCCCGGCCC
Organism: Spirochaetota bacterium; assembly: GCA_018817865.1. GTDB lineage: Bacteria > Spirochaetota > JAHITG01 > JAHITG01 > JAHITG01 > JAHITG01. The sequence goes on along the minus strand of JAHITG010000159.1, from coordinate 3,079 downwards.
GGAGCCAGGCGGAAGAATTTTTTATGCGGTTCTTCCTGAAAATCATCCTGTTCAATATAGATCTCGCGTGAGAACGGGATAGCACGGGATCCCATAGAAGGATCTTCCGGATTGTTCTGTGCATCAAGTTCCTCTGTTTTTCCTTCAGGATAGTTATCAATTATAACCTTCAAAGGCCTTAAGACGGCCATGACACGCTGTGTTGTGAGATTCAGCTCCTCACGAAGACAATGTTCAAGTAAAGCAATATCAACAACACTGTTGCTTTTCGCTACGCCGATCCGTCCGCAGAATTCCCGGATAGACTCCGGTGTATAACCCCTCTTTCTTAATCCGGAAATAGTAGGCATGCGGGGATCATCCCATCCGTTTACATGTTTCTCCTTTACCAGCTCCAGTAATCTCCTTTTACTCATAACGGTATAGGTAAGGTTGAGCCGTGCGAATTCTATCTGCTGGGGATGGTCTTTTGCATCAAGTTCATTCAGGATCCAGTCATAAAGAGGCCGGTGGTCTTCAAATTCAAGGGTACAGATCGAATGTGTGATCCGCTCGATGGAATCTGAAAGGGGATGGGCAAAATCGTACATGGGATAGATACACCATTTATCTCCTGTTCGGGGATGGTTTGCTTTCAGGATACGATATAAAGCAGGATCCCGCATGTTAATATTAGGTGAAGCCATGTCGATCTTTGCTCTCAATACACAGGTGCCGTCTTCGAATTCTCCTTTCTTCATACGCTCAAAAAGGTCCAGATTCTCTTCCACTGTCCTGTTACGATAAGGGCTCTCTTTACCGGGTTTTTTCAGTGTCCCCCGGTATTCGCGTATCTGGTCAGCATTAAGATGGTCAACATAGGCCTTCTCTTTCCTGATGATCGTTACGGCATATTCATAGAGCTGTTCATAATAGTCAGAGGCATAATAGAGGTGTTCCTTCCAGTCGAAGCCAAGCCACTTTATATCTTCTTTAATGGATTCAATGTATTCTTCTTCTTCTTTTACAGGATTGGTGTCATCGAACCGGAGGTGGCATATACCATTTGCATTCTCCCGGGCAATACTGAAATTCAGATTTATGGATTTGGCATGTCCGATATGCAGGTATCCGTTCGGTTCAGGGGGGAAGCGGGTGATGATCCGTCCACCGTGTTTATTCTCTTTTAGATCCTGTGCTATGATACTGCGTATGAAATCGGTCTGTATCTGGCCGGAAGCTGAGGGTATATCCGTATCTTTCCTGTTTTTTGTATCCTCATTTGCCATTAAATATATTTCTCCTGTTGGATTATTTGATAAAATAAGCGATAATTCCTATAATTATCAGTACAATTCCTGTTATTCTCTTTTCATGGTCTTCCAGGAAATGCCACTTGATCTTTTTGATCCCTTTGCTGAAAAGATAAACCAGTATCATCATTGAAAATACGGTAATAACCATGTAGATCACGGATACGATCCCGATACCGATCCAGCCGAAAGCTCCTGCCGTAAAGAAAAAGGCTTCAATTTCAATACAGGGTGAAAAGAACATGGCAAGACCTAAAGATGTAATGATCATAATTTTCGATTTTTTAGAAAGTGAACTTATATTAACGAGATCTTTATGATGGTGTTGTTTTTTAATATCAATGATAATATAGATGATCCCAAATAGAACTAAGATGGACGGCATGATAATTCTTGTAATGATCTCATGTGTTGAAGATAATTTATAGCCCGCCATTCCGACAATGATCCCTATTAGAATGGTGCTGAATGTATGAGCGCTTCCTGCGATGGCTGTGATCAGCAGGGTCTCTCTCTGGGACCATCTCTCTGCTTTGCCGATCATGACAATGGGGATCCAGTGATTGGGAATTGAAGCGTGAATAAGACTTAAAATAAAACTTCCGATGATCAGCTGTGTCATTTACTTAAGCTCTCCTGTTCTGTTGTAAATATATATTTCAATTAATGACCTATTTTCTGTATTTTACACTGAGTGCATGAAATTTCAGCTTCTCTTTTTCAGCGATCTTTAATATATATTTTTTGCCGGCCAGGAAGGTCTCTTTAGTAAAAAAGGTAAATCCCGTCCTTTTAATAAAATCATATACTCCTAACTGGGAAAAAAATTTGGCAGTACCCATTGTGGGAAGTGTATGATTGGGTCCTGCATAGTAATCACCTACGGCCTCAGGCGTATATTCTCCAAGAAAGACAGAGCCGGCATTTTTTACTTTTGTTAAATATTGTAGAGGATCATCAAGCAGGATCTCAAGATGTTCGGGAGCAATTTTGTTGGCAAGGTCGAATGCTTTTTTTATATCCTTGATGATAATAGCCATGCCGTTCTTTTTAATGGACTCTTCTGCTGTACTGCTTTTATACTTTTTCAGGAAGTAAGCAGTCCTCTCCCTTACTTTTTGTGCCAGGACTCTTGAATCTGTAACTAAGAGAGATGCTGCCAGACTGTCATGTTCGGCCTGTGCCAGCATATCAAGGGCAATATAGTCAGGATTTGCTTTTTTATCTGCTATGATCAGAACTTCTGTAGGCCCTGCGATCATATCGATATCCACCATGCCGAAGACCATTTTTTTGGCAAGCGTAACATAAATATTTCCGGGACCGAATATCTTATACACCCGGGGGATAGAACTTGTTCCAAAGGTGAAGGCACCGATAGCCTGGGCTCCGCCAATATGATAGATCTGTTTGATGTTCAATAGATAGAGGACGGCCAGGATCTCATCCTGCACAGGGTTGTTGTTCTTCATCGGGGTAGTAACATATATATTTTTAACTCCGGCACATTGAGCCGGTATAACGTTCATCAGAAGGGTAGAGGGATAAAAAGCATTTCCTCCGGGAACATAGATCAGGATCTTTTCGATGGGATTGATCATCTGGCCGGTAATATCATTTTTATTACCACCGGAAATAAAATGATGCTCTACCTGATTTTTATGGAATTTCCTGATGCGTTCGGTGATCGTGTTGACCGTCTCTATATAAAAGGGGTCTTTTTTGAAGACTCTATTATATGCCTTTTTGACCTCATCCCAGCCTGTTTTAAAACCTGCTTTGGAAAG
>JAHITG010000158.1 GCA_018817865.1 Spirochaetota bacterium | reverse complement strand
GCAAAAGAGGAGTTAATTTTTTTATCTTTAATTCCATATATTATGATGTTGTTTATGATGTTGATCTTAATCAGCTACCCTTAAATTTATTTTTGTGGCCGTAACAGCGATGTTGTCTTTGGGCCGAAAGCAGACCCATTCGCTCTGATAATATGAAAATTCCAGATCCCAGTCACCCATACCTTTTAAGAATACCAATACATTGGGCCTTAAAAAATCATCCCTTTTATTCATTTCCTGAATTATTTCTTCCCTGGTTCTATTTAAAACTAATATTGAAGAATCGGATATACTGTTTTTTTTAAGATCGTCCATACCTTCCGGATCCAGCGTAGAGACAAGAAGGTGCTCCTTCTTTATTACGGAGGACGGGATCCAACAGGCCTTTATGGTGTTTATATATCGTTTCTTTGGTTTTAATATTTGAATTGTTTCTTTGAAATATTTTTCATTTGGTACTTCGGGTGGGGGGCCGTAGTATGTTCTGAGTTCTTTTAATGTTCCGTTTTTAACAGAAAGGCCGATCCCGGGACTTCCCCATCCGCTGACACAGGAGAATTGAGTAGCATCCGGATAGAAGATAACCTTGGATTCCCCTCTGTTCTCAAAAATCATTTTAAATGAAATATCTTCTATCTTATTAATAGGCAGATCAATAACGGGTGGTTCTACGGAAAAATGTAATGGTGTTTGTACATTCATAAGATTATCAGGTTATCCATGTGTTCCCGAGCTATCCGTATTTATAGAATGATCAGGACATCCCTGATCATTAGACTTTTATTTCCATTCCTTCCTGAGCCAACAAGATCTCATATCCTGTTTCCTGACTTTTAAGTTCTTCGGCAATGGAGTCCAGTTTTTCATCGCTATGAGCCGGATTGAAATGGGTACAGATAAGTTTGTCTTTGACCTTAGCCAGGTTGGCATTTTCTACTGCCATCGGATAAGTGGAATGGCCGAATCCCTGAACGATCATTTTATCACTGTTGTATTCATCAGCCGTATATTGTGTGTCATGGATCATGACATTACAGCCGGTGGAGAATTTTTCAACGGCCTTATCTCCGCCGATCTTACTCTCAAGGTCCCAGATGCATGCAACGGACCTGTTCGTATCCGGATCAGTGATCTTATAATATAAAGCTCCCTGCTGGGGATGCGAGGGGGCAAAAGCCTGCATGACCTCTATTTCCATGTATTTTGCTTTAAAGGTAATGCCGTCCTTTAATTCATAATGTTTTCTTTGAGATTTCAGGTCCTTATATTCAATGGGAAATGTCGGAGGTAGCATGGATTCCTCGAGTATCATCCCGATATGCTTTTTTAATGTCCGCATACCCATTAACTTCATTGAGCACTCTTTGAAATAATTAGGTGCAAAAAAGCTGAATCCCTGAGTATGATCAGGATGCAGATGTGTAAAGAGCATGGAGATATCAAGATCTTCTTTTCCTTCAATGTAGTTTTTAACGATCTCAGTACCAAGGTTTATGGAGCCGGTACCGGAATCTATAATGATTCTCTGGACCTTATTGTCCACAATTTTGCTGATAGAGACACAGGTGGTGTTACCCCCGTACCTGACCGTGGAAGGCCCCGGTTTGGGATAGGATCCGCGTACACCATGGAATTTGATCTTCATATATCGCCTCCTGCCAAAAGATAGAGATGCAGCATATTTTCTTAGTATACTTTATAGATTATAATTTTCAATTTTTATTTCAATATCTTTCTTGTTTTTTTCTCTGTTTTGGAGTTGAAAATAACCGGTAGTATTAATATAATAGATGGTTGATCATAGGAAGATCAATCCTGGTGTTAGAAATAATATTTGGGCAACAAGTCCTCAAGAACCGAAACCATTATATTCTTTTATGAACTGAATTTTCTTAACATTAGAATATAAAAAAAGAGGGTAAAGAATATAATAAAGACAGGAATAAATGAATGCTTTTTAGTTCTATCTTTATACTCATACTTTTGAACAACATCTGTATCTTTTTTATTAAAAACACTCCAGTTAAATTTAATATTCCTTTTTTGTTTATAAAGATATTTTGCTTTAATATCAGTCATTCGCTGCTTGTATTTTTTTAAGGGAGGATCAGGTTTTTTAACTTTTAATAAAGTTGTTTTTAAAATTGATTTGTAAACTTTATAGATCTGTCCAAAATACAGTTTTCCTGATCCCGCCGGTTCACAGTAAATATATTTTTCACCTCTATATTTTACAAAAGACTGATAAGGTTTTGGAATTCCCTGAATTCCCAGAAAAAGATGATCAGGCACATGAATGGCTATAATTTTAAAATTCCAATGTTTTAAAGCAGAGGCAGCCATTAATGCTTTGGAATCACAATCTCCCCATTTTTCATTAAAAATTTGAGGAGCACTTAATACTCCCCATATATATTTATTATTTTTATGATTAGTAATTGGCGGAATACCATAGGGGATATCCTGAGCAAAGCTGAGTACTGTATTAATAATATCGTCACGATCTTGGTTGGTTTCTAAAGTTAATTTCACCAATTCATAAACGGGATCTGTAAAATAATAATAATTATTT
>JAHITG010000157.1 GCA_018817865.1 Spirochaetota bacterium | reverse complement strand
ACCAATTAACATGCCTGTAATAAAAAAGAAAAAAGAGAGAAACCCAAAAAAGGAAAATGGCTTATAATCTTTAAAAATTATAAATATTGTTTTTAAAACCTTTATACCATCTTTTAAAGTATTCAATTTTGATGTACTGCCAGTCGGCCTGTCAATATAATCTATAGGGATCTCTACTATATTAAATTTTTTATCAATCGCATGTAATGTCATTTCTGTTTCTAATTCAAATCCTTCAGATAAAATAGGGAAGTTCTTTATAAAATGTTTATTAAAGACCCTGTATCCTGACATAATATCATTGAGCTTTGTTTTGAAGATAAAATTTATTATTTTTTTAACCAATACATTCCCAAAATTATGAAATTGTCTTTTGTTTTCTTTTTTATAATTTCCACTAATTAACCTGTCCCCGACTGCCATGTCAGTTTCATGATCCATGATGGGTTTTATCAGCTTTGGTAAATCTTTTGCTTTATACGTGAAATCACCATCTACCATGATATAAATATCAGCATCTATTCTTTTAAAAGCATGTCTAACGGCATTAGCTTTCCCCTTTCTTTTTACAAAGATTACTTCCCCTTTAGACTTAATTTTTTTTAGTGTATTATTTGCGATTTTGTTTGAGTTATCTGTAGAATTATTGTCAATAATGAAAATATCCGCTATTGGCATCACTTTATGAAAATCAAGGATTACATCTTTGATAGTTAATTCTTCATTATAAACTGGAATAATTAAAGCAATTTTCATTTTTTTAATTTATGATTTTATATAATTTTTTTAACATACATCAAGATATCCTGCAGATTAATGAATAAAACGTATGTCCCAAAATTTGCAGCATAATTGATGTGATGTAAATGAAATAAAGTTAATAACGATTCGAATAAAAAAGCTCCAACAATTAAGATCATTATAGATGAAGCTATTACTTTGAATTTAATTAGACTATACAGTTTATATATATAATAACCGGAAATCATCGCTATGCTTGGAATTAAATAAAATAGCCAGTAGTTATGAATATAGCTTCCGTCACGAAAGATTAAAACGTGACTGATCCCCCATAAAAATAGGATTATAAAAAGCATGCTTTTATCTTTATTTTTGATTATTAACTGTTTAAAATAAGAAATTTTAAACAGACTGATTGTAAAGATAACGATAAGAAAATAAAATAAAATATTTGAAAAGGTGAATGCAAAGTGAGAGATTGTTCTTGCAGACCATTCAATTATTCCGTAATTTTTTTCTAAAATATCAGCACGGCTTAAAAAGATAGTAAACACATTTTTTAAATCAGATTTATACAGGTGGAATATTACCAACAGGAATAAAATTCCGGAAAATATACCTAAATAAAGCATCTTCAACCAGAATTTTTTATCAGCTTTAAAATGTCTGATGAATGATGATAGTATTACTATTCCGACTATAAAAAATACGGGCCATCCATAAAATGCTCCTAAAATAATACTGATAAATTGAAGAATAAAATATACAGGTTTTTTGGAAGCTGAGAAGTGGAGATAGTTATAGAGAAACAATAAACCGCAAAAGAGGACCGGGGCTTCATGGTTGATATGCCTTCCAAAATAGGTGGTCATAGGAAATAAAGCAAAAAAGAAAAGCATAAGATTGATCTGGAAAAGATTAAATTTAAGATGCTTGAGAATTAAGTAAAAGAACCAAAAAGAGAGTAAAGAGAATAATATAGGGACTAACCGAATAGACCAGTAATGATGGCCAAAAACTGATGTAAACAGAGCGATAGTTAATCCAAGACCGGGTGGATGATGATTATAATGTTGAAAATGGTCCTTTTTTAAATTCTGTTTAATGGCTGTGATCGTATCAGCAGGAGATAGGAATAGTTCAATATCACTTTTATTATTCCATTTTCTGAGTATATGATCTATCCCTTTTGTATATTTTAGTCCCCAATGCAGATGAGCGCAAGCTGCAGAATAGTAGACAATTCCATTCCCCTCATGGAGGGATTTAAAATCCTGATTAATATTGATTGTAATTAAAATAAAAAAAAGTGCAAATATAACATATGACATGCTTTGTTTAGAAAATATTTTTTCCATATTATTTATGAATGATAAAATAATTGATTTGCACATAGAGTCAAGAAAAATTAATTTAACTTAATATTTTATAATATACATCATATTAATATTCTTAGGGCGTGTTTCATTGCCACCGGTATTTTGGGTATTAGGAAGACTTCCTCCATCTGCCCAGACATTGATAGATCCGGGAGCTCCCGCAGTTGAAATTTGCCGATTCCTATCATAACCATGAAAATGACTTTTAAATTCATCAGCTTGTTTTGTCCCCACATTATCACCGGTAGTTGTATCTCCTCTATTTGTTCGAGATGCTGCATCAGGATCCATCCCTGCTCCATGGTCCCAGCCGCGGACAAAGAATCCTCTGAAATCAGGAAGGCTGAAATTCCCTCCTGCCTCACCGTAAATACAGGATGCTCCGCCATCTTTCAGAGCACTATAAAGTTCGGGATAAAAGGGATTAATTAAATTTTATTATATTCAGAAATACGGAAATAGAAAAGCTTTGCCTTGAAATAGGGGGCATTTCCCCCCGCTTACTTTTTAACTAATCAATTATATCTATCAATTGTGCATCAGAAAGTTTTTTAGCAAGAGGCAGCAATTTTCCTGGTGTAGAGTTTATTAATTTGCATATTTCAGGTAAATCATTTGTTCCATCTGCATAGGCTAATAAATTAATCATATTTATTACCATTGAATAAGAATCCTTTGTACTAACATCAGGATATAGTCCATGTTTACCTAACTGAGGTTCGCCAAGACATTTTATTGTATATACAGAATTTTTTTCAATTTCCTTAATACAATCTTTTACCAATTGAAAGCCTCCATTCAGGCCATTTGGCGTTATAAAATTCAAATTGTCTAATGAAGTATGATATTCAGGATAGGTATCATATTTTGATCGGAATAAAGATGCAACAGGTAAATCTATTCCAGGTGAACAATATTGTCGCTCATCACTTCCTCGTTCTAAATAAGAGAAGGTTTTATATCCAGGATATTTTTTTTCAAGTACACGTTTTGCTATCTTGTCAGAATAGGTCGTTCCTGTTCTTGACGGCATCCATGAATACATCTTATCATCTCCAAGGCATGATAAAATATAACCGGCAATGACCTTTTCCTTTAGATGTTTAAGATGTTTACTAAGATAAACTAGTGAACCGATTGTTTCAGGAATAAATACAATCCGATAAGTATATTTTCTAGAACTTTGCATGAGCCATTTTCCAATATATGTGGCAACAGCCGGACCTGATAATTCGTTGTTGGCCATAGATGGATGACAAATGTATGTAGAAAGCAGAACTTCTTTATCAGATCTTCCTTTAATTACAAGATCAGCATATGTTAAATAACCTTTTTTTAATTCACTGTTAATTACAACTGTATAAATTCCTTTTTTTAATTTTTTACGCTGGTTATGCGTCATACAAAATCCCCAACGCTCTTTATAGTATGAAGTAATAAATGGTATAGCATCAGGATTATTATCAAGTGAATACAGATGTTCTTGCAATTTTTCCAAAGGAATTTTTTTATTTACAGGAATAGAATATCCGACAACATGCAGATTATTTTCATGAAAGTCTGCTATTTTATCACCATTTGGTGCAATAATATATGCTTCACGTATATTCCATTCTTTAGGAACGTTCCAATCAAAAGCCGGTGTTCCTGATTTTACTTGATGTATATTTATGGGAATAATAGTTTTAATATAATTTAATGTTTTTCTAACACCATTACCAGTTAAGCTTCTGCAAATTGGCCACAAATCTTTACAAAAATCATATAGAATTTTTCCATTATTCACATTTTTTTGCCTCTACTACAAAAGCTGATGCCATTAAATAACCTTTCCAATCATCTATATTTTCCATGGCCATACTAAGTTTTCTGAACTCATCCTTATGCGTCTGTTCGAAGACAGGAGGCAATGCATGAAAATGATACCAATGAAGTTTATTTATTACAAATCCATTAGGCGTAAATAAATCACGCTCAATAGTTAATGGATTAGTAAAATCAGCAAGTATTTCAGAATAAGATATATTCCCTTTTTCATGTCTTCCTGTAGAGTGTGATTTAAATCGTTGAGAATAAAAATCCTGAGCATCATTTTGGAGTGATGTATTCATTTCTTTATATGGTATAATCCCTAAAAAAAAGTTTTGAGAATATTGATTCATTGTAAAAACAGAAAATAAATCATTTCTAAATTGTATTAAAGCTACTCCTTCAGGTTTCAGCATTTTGTTTATATTACGTATAGCTTTGTTTTGGTCCGGGATATGAGTTATTACTCCTAAACATATTACAGCATCAAATTGTTCATCTGATGGACTGTTTGCATCTTCCAAATCTGCCTGCCTGACTAAATCAGGTGAGTAACCGGCTTCTGTTAAGATTTTCTTTCCAGCTTCTACCATTCCCGGTGAGAAATCAAATCCTTTGACTTTGAAGCCTTCATTAAGTAATCGAACCATTGGTTCACATGATCCGCATCCTGCATCAAGTATCGTTTTGACATTCATTTCTTTTAATCTCTTTACAATAAAATTAAGACGAATTAAATCTGAAGGATATAGATCCTGCTCTTCTTCATATAGCTTATAGTATTCATCGGATTCCTGGTCATAATAATTTCGTGCTTTTTCTTTTTTTTCTTTTAAATCCATCATATGCTCCTTTTTTAGAATGATATTAAAAATATCTTAAATTGCTATTCATTTTAATACACCGTCTCTCAACACCTTTACACCAAACATTCTGCTTTTCTTCCAGCCCCGCCCATACAGCAACACCTGTTTCCTTTGTTTATTAAATTATTATTGCAAATATAAAGGAATTGTAGAATTCATGATTTTGATTGATTATATAATTTCAAACTTCTTACTCCAATCCAATATCCGTTTATAATATTTATTATTATTCTTTTTTCCATATTTTTTATATAATTTTTTTTACTCTTTTTCAATCTTTGTAATCTAATAATGAAATAATTTTTTTATCCCAAGTGAATTTATTATACCGAGCATACAGTTATAAAAAATCGATAATATTAATACCGACCTTTTGTATATTTTATAATTTTTTTAAATAGTTCTATGCTTCTTATGACTAATATTTAATGATAAACATCATATTGATATTTTTTGGACGAGTTTCATTACCTCCTTCATATTGTGAAAATGTAGTACCGGATACTCCATCGTACATTACTTCTCTTATACCTGCCCCAACAGTTACTTGGCTTGTAGCAATATAATTAACAGGGTGTCTATGACTTATAAATTGATCAGCCTGTTTTGTCCCCACATTATCACCGGTAGTTGTATCTCCTCTATTTGTTCGAGATGCTGCATCAGGATCCATTCCAGCTCCATGGTCCCAGCCACGAACAAAGAATCCCCGGAAGTCCGGCAGACTGAAGTTTCCACCGGAGTCGCCATAGATACATGTTGCTCCGCCATCTTTCAGAGCACTATAAAGTTCGGGATATGTGCTTTTTGCCATGGCACTCCCGTCACATTCCAGCCAGCCCTGTGGCGGTGATGATCCGGGCCACATCATAATGGACCCTGCCGGCACTAATCCCCAGCCTTTTTTTATCATATTGGTTGTAACAGCATTATCAGCAACTTTTCGAGCCATCAGGGAATACGGAGTTGAAACCAGCTGAACACGGGGAACCATGGAATTCTCTTCTACTAATAATTCAAGATATGTTGTATCGTACTGATCCCACTTGATATTACTGAAAACACCGACATTATCACTCTGCCCGATATAAGTATTGAATATACCGTTTGTAGCCGTAACTACCTGTATCTGGGACTCCCAGATCAGAGACCCGCCTGTCAAATTGTCGAATATTCGGAATCTGATGTTTTTATTCCCGTTTGCCAGTGCTGTTCCCTCTTTTAATCTCCCCTGGTAATTAATCAATGCCGGTACTTTTGCATGTAAATGTGATGCAAATAAAATAAAAAAGATAAAAACCGCTATTCTTTTCATTGTTTTTCCTCCTTGTATTTTTCTCTAAAAGGCACGGTTAAAACCGCCCTGGCACCCGCAAGGGTGTGCCTACATTTGTTGCACGAACAAGTTCGCGCCAGTCCCTGTAGAGGGTGCCTGCATTTTTTTATTTATTAATTAATTTTTTATCTATTAATTAATGACTGCTATTTTATGTATTACTTTCTTTGTTTCTGTTTTTATTACTAAAAAATAAACTCCGGATGGAACGATCTTCCCATTCGAATCCCTGCCATCCCATGGCACATAATGTATACCTGTTTCATTCTGGCCCTGGATTGTAAGTTCTTTTACTTTATCATAGTTAAAATTATAGATGATCATACTTATATGCTCAGATTTTTCCAGAAAATATTCTATAGTGGTCGTACTTTTTTTGCTTGATGAAGAGGGAAAAAAGGGATTAGGATAATTGCAGACTGATTTTTCAAAATTAACCGCATAAACAAATAGAAAAGTATTAGCGTTAAAATTACCCTCCTGAAAGCCGTATTCATCAACCCCTTTGGCTGCTGTTTTATAATATACGTTATATTCAAATATACTTTTATCTACCGGATACTTCCACTGCCCTGTACCTTCTGTTAGGAGCCAGATTATTCCATCCTGCCATTCCGAACCATTATAATATTTATTATCACTTAATCTCTGCAGGCTAACATTGACCTGCACAAGGCCGGTAGTACTTCTGCATTCACCTCTGATCTCATCAATATAACTGATCCTGGAATTGTTTTCCGGAAAGGTTACTGATGAGCTGATATAAAGTACCGTTCCGGTTATTATACTTCCCATATAACCGTGGCTTAATATATTGGACGTATATAAAGAAGAGCCTATTACCTCGCCCTGGGCAATAACATCCTCCTGTATACTGTATTGTGCATTTTTTTGAATCATTACTGAACCGGCTCCGGAAAGAACATCCTGCTCAATCGTATACGCTGCATTGGTTAAAGGAAAAGAATGAAGAACTCCAAATGGAAAGAACAGAATAAAAAACAACATTTTTCTCATAAAATACTCTCCTTTTTAACAATTTTTCTTTATGGTTATTCTTCCCTTTCCAATTTCTCTTTTTCTAATTTTTCCGCCTTTTCAATCCAGCTTTTAATTTTCTCATTTCCGGAGTTAATAGATAGAGCCCTATGCCAGATTTTTATAGCTTTTTGAAAATTATCTTTATAATAACAGTCCAACCCTTCAAAAAAGTAATCGTTATACTTCTCAATAAATACTTTTTTAGAAGTCCAATCTTCGTCTTTTTCAGCCTGAATTTTCGGCGGCTGAAAATAAAAAGTAAAGCCTGCGGAATATTTTCTGAAAATTTCATTATATGTATATCCAAAATCTACCCGGTAAGCATCATATTTAAATCCCAATCCGGAGCATAACCCATCTTTTTCATTATAACCCAGGCCCATCCGGAATATCGATATACTATACTCCAGCCCGGCTCCAAATAATGGATAAATCAGACTATTATGATTGTAATCCGCACTGATCAAGAATGTATGTTTATTTAAATTAATTTCATATGATACTCCTGTTTTTATATTAAAGGGATCTTTATCTTGTATATTTTCGCCACTCTGTAAATTCTGAAGAGAAAGCCCCATATTGAAGTTATCCAGCCAGACAGGGGTATAAAGTATTCCCAGGTCAAGGTAAAAATATGTAGTTGAATAATTATAAAAGGAATTGTTCGCGATTTTTAATTTCAAACCATAATAAAACTGCTCCTGAAATTTAAATGAGGTTGCCATATTAAATATATTATCCTGCTTGGAAAAATTCTTTTTATATTCACCATAATCATCGTATTCCTGAAGGGAAGAATACCGTTTCACATTTAAATTCAATCCAAGTGCGGATTTTTTGGAAAAAAGATGCAGATACCCGAAGACAAACTGATTATAAAGATCATAAGTCATATCAGTATATTGGAAGTACAGATGAGAATAACGGGATAACAAAAGATTGGCGGGATTATAGTAAATAGAGGCTATATCAGAACCGACTGCTGCTCCGGTTTTACCGAGGGCATCATTTCTTACTCCAATAGGCTGTATGTCAATTCCGAATAAGGATATCGAGTATAAGTGTATTACCGTAATGGTAAATAGAATTTTAATAATCGGTTTATATTCTATCACTTTCATAATAAAACTCCATTCTTATATATCAATATAATAAATCAGGGTTAAAATTTAATTTTCAGGCCAAAAACATAAATATTCTCAACAGGGGTAAAGGAAATACTGTAATCAATTATAGTCGGGCCAAAATCAACACCCAGGCCCATTCCCCAGCGCTTTGAATAGACAGTAAAACCTGACCAGATATAAAACCAATCTTTAATGTTTATCTCTGCTCCTGTATTAATCTCATCCAGCTCTTTTTCTACAAAATTAAGATTGATCAGAGGTTTAATAATTAAATACCAGACATCTAATGAAGAGTACATAAACCCCATATTAATTTCCAGAGGAGCTTTATCTGCATTTTCATCAAGCCTGATTTTAACAGGAATGATGTTTTTTACAAATAGCCCTATGCTGATATGCTGAGCAAACCGTGATATTTTACTTCCGGATTTCTCTTTTATTTCTTCAGAATTCAGATAAAATCCAAAGTCAGCACCGAAGCCCCAGTCATTATAATAATAAAGGGATTGATACACGGCTTTGGCTCTTATACCCGCATATAAATTTTTATATATATTATAGGAGAAGCTTAAATTCAATAAACTATAATGATAGCTCATGGTCCCTGTTGGAGCCGGTGAAAATTCCCTGGTAACAATATCTCCGCTGGAAAGGTTCAGGTATCCCAATCCAAAGGCAAAATTTTCAAACGGATATTTCAAAGCCCCTGTTAAGTAATGGGACTGTGCATCCCATACTGGGAGATAACTCAGCATGACTTCTGTCTTCCACTTGTTTATATTAAGGCCTGCGGGATTATAGAAAGATGATTCCACATCATCGGTTAAAGCAATATAAGCTCCTGATGTACCCAGCATGCTGCCGGTAATATTAAGATTATGTTCAATTCCCGGATTGAGAGTTGCCGAGATGTCAGATAGAAAAATCAGAATTACATAAAAAACAATAATAGAATATTTTTTCAGCATATTAATACCCTTTAATGAGAGCGACTTTAATAACCCTTTCTTCTGTTTTTCCTTTATATTCAATTCGCAGCTTTGCGATATAAACCCCGGCTTTCAACTGCTTTCCTTTCTCATCTTTTCCTTCCCATTCAATCGCTAAAGGTGATGTAAAATTATTATTTTTTTGAAATGACCATACCTTATATCCGTTTTCATCATAAATTTCAATTTTTAATAGTTTAATATCCGTATCGTTAAGTTCTATTTTAAAAGTGGTTTTTTCTCTAAAAGGATTGGGGTAATTGTAGAAGTTTAATGCATATATTTGACTACATAAGATCGATATCATTATAAATAAGATATAATACTTTCTCATCAAGCCCCCTGTTATAATGTATTGTAATGCAGTGTGTACTGTATTATATATGTATCGTAATATACAGAATCACACTTTAATGTCAAAGATTTTATCCGTAAAGATTTTAACATAAAATCCCTAAAGACCTGATCCCTTTTTTTATATTTATTGATCATTAAATTCAATATAAAACGAATCAATTTTTAGTTTTACTTCATATAAAAGCTGGCCCTGATCTTCCTCGACTGATGAAATATATATT
>JAHITG010000156.1 GCA_018817865.1 Spirochaetota bacterium | reverse complement strand
TATGAGACTGACAGAGGCGTATTTCCCAACAACAACCTGACAAAGACCACAAACCAGACCATGAACAATGGGAATGCTTCAGCCCTGTTCCGGGCCTCTTCTCCAGACGGCACAATCCATAATATAAAAATATATCATTTGACCGACACCCTGCTCGGGACCAACAACATAAAGGTTACGGGAGTGGCAGGAGTACCCACCCTGCTTCAGATCATCTCTATCCAGACGAATCCCGCCAGGCCGGGCAATCCCGTTAATATAATCGTAAAGGTTGCTGATTCTTTTAACAATGGCGTGCGCAACGAGGATGTCTTCTTCCTGACGGATAACGGGAGCGTAATTCCCTCAAACATCACATCAGATTCTAACGGGCTGGCTGCTACCGTGCTTAATACTGTAGATCTGGATAATGTAACACATCAATTCACTGCTTCTCACTCCTTTCTCCCATCCGTAAGTACCAATATCTTTACTGCATCCCTGCCTGCCGCGAACATAACCGTATATTCCGGCAACAACCAGACAGGAACAGTGGGTCAGCAGCTTCCGTTACGGCTGAGGGTACTCATAACAGATATAAGCAACAATCCGGTGGCTAATCAGTCAATCAATTTTCAGGTTAAGGGAAACGGATATAATGCAATATTATCAGCAACGAACGCTTTATCTTCCTCAGCAGGAATAGCAGGGACCTGGCTTACTTTAGGGACTTCTGCAACCACTTATATAGTGACAGCATCAAATGCATCAACAGGGAACTCTGTCTTCACACAGACCGCTGATGTCTCTTTTGCACATCATCATATAGTGATCCCCGCATCCAATACTCTGGTCAGTGTTGATACGGCTCAGATCCCCGTAAGTATCCAGCTTGTAGACCAGTATGATAACCCCATTTCACAATCGCTCAGCATCCAGGCAAGTGCAGGAGGTTCAGGAGGAGTCTTTGCAAACGGCACAACCGTTACAAACACCTCAACCGACGGCACAGGCCGGCTTCAGCTGATATTCTATACATCCACTAACGCTGATGTAACCAATAAAATAAGTACTGCATCTCCCGGAGCGATCACCGGACAGTCAGCGAATATCATTACTGTCTGGGGTGCTCCGCTTAAATTTATAGTCCTGCCGGATATTTCCACGAACGTTCAGACAGGAGATCTCATCAGCATATCAGCATACCTGATAGACCAGTACAAGAATCCTGTTATAACAAACGGTATTGCCGTAAACTTCAGTGTGAATACCAATGGGTTTGTTGATCCTGTATCTGATATTACAACGAATGGGCTGGTCCAGGCCGTACTTACGGCTTCCACAAATATTAATGTTACAAATATAGTTTCAGTATGGAACACCGGTATAGGCACAAATTATAGTGCACCGATAGTTGTCTCAGCCGGTTCACCTTACAGGATACTGATCACCCCGAATTTTTCAAGCACTAATATTTCTGCCGGTACAAATGATATAAAATTCACGGCAGACATCAGGGACAGGTATGGAAATCCGGTGCTGGACTCCACGGTCGTTACCTGGGGACAGGTTGGTGATCCGGGCTCAAGCTTCAGCGAGGGTTTGACCACAACCCCGATAAACGGCATCACAACAAATATCTTTTATACATCAACTGTCCTGAGCAACAGCCACACAGTCACGATAAGCGCGGGTACAGCAAGCACGCAGTCAGGCCTTATCACGGTCTTTTCCGCCCCGCCCACTCATTTAAGGATATACCCGCAGGTGAACACCAATATATCGGCAACAACCGGAATAGAACAGCTTATTGCGCAGGTCTCGGACAGGTTCTATAATCCAGTGAATGCTGCGGGCATCCCGGTATACTGGGAGGTTGTATCAAATTCAGGACTGACAGGGACCCTGGATAACGGACTTATAAAGTATACAAACCTCTCAGGAGCAGACGGCCGGGCCATTGCCAATTTAACAGTATCCACAATTGCCGGGGACTACCATTATGTAGAGATCAACGCCACCACTCTTACAAATGACTTGAGCGGACGGCTGGATATAATACCCGGTAATGTTGAAAAGGTCTTCTTTGACAATATTACATCAGTTACACATATAAGCGCTGACATCCATGAGTTCAACTTTCAGATAACAGCCAGGGACGCAAAATGGAATCTTGTCTCTAATAACACGGCCATAACATTAAGCTGGATCGATCCTGCTCCGGTAAATATGGGCTCAGGTGCCCAATTTGTACCGGGTAATTTTCAGGCGATCCGCTACACTTCCGGCGGACAGATAACGGCCCTCTTGAACCTGAGTGAAGTGATCGGCGATGATTACATCCTTGTTGCTCATGCAAGGGGAGATTCAAATATTACAAAAGTTACGTGCGCCTATAGTGTTATTGTAACAAACGGATCATTCCACCATTACATCGTAACCATACGCACCAATGGAGTGATCGTAACGAACATCAATCCCGATATAAATGATCGCTATACTGTTCACGCACAGCTGGTCGACGAGTTCAATAATAATGTGGAGGCTTCCAACAGTCACACAGTCACCTTCTCTGATATAACCACGAACAACGGGATGTTCATGGATGATGACGGCGGAGGATGGGAAGCAACAGGTACCAATTCCACGACCTACTGGGGCGTAGCCACGAATAAATTCAAGAGCTCGGTGCAAATGGGAGATATTCATGTAATAAGGGCAAGTTCCGACGGCGGGACCATCACAGGTAACTCATATAATGCGATCATATCGGTGGGCCAGCCCGGAAAGCTTACCATGACCATACCGGGTACAAATGATCTCACTATCAGTGCCGACTTAAGGAGAGTTCCCCTGCAGGTCATAGCCGCGGACACGAACAATAATCCCACAACAGCTAACGGAATCGATATTATCTGGACCGTAAAATCTAATTCCGGCGGTCCGGGCTTTTTTACCGGCAATAATCTTAACAGATATACCAATCAGATCATAAGCGGAGTTGCTACTGCAACTCTGATCTCTTCAACGAATGCTTATGACTATCATATCGTGGAAGCGGATGAGACGAACTTCGGATGGCTGCCGCCCAGATCACCCGTTTCAACAGGCCGTCTGATAGTTCTCCCGGGAGAGCCCAGTATCATAACATTTCCCGATATCACAACAAATACCAATAAACCGGCTGACAACAATACGATCAGGGTGCGGATCAGGGTCTATGACCAGTATCAGAACATCGTAACCAACGGCAATACCTTTACATGGAGCTACCTGGACCCGGGGAGCGTTAACACAGGTACTCCGGGAGGGTTCTCCACAAACAGTACTGTTATCACAAATGGAGCAGGTGAAACCGAGGTATTCTTTACAACATCCACTGTGATGTCGGATGATTTCAGGATAGTACCAACCTCTCTTCAATCAGGTGCAACAAATATATCACCTGTAATATTTGTGGATCACGGTGCGCCTTCCTTCCTCATGCCGGCCGTATATACGAACGGCATTCCGGCCACGAATATAAGTGTTGATATGCTTTCAGCGGACATAACCGTTCGAATATATGATATTTTTACCAACCGGGTTGATACACCGGGCACGGACTATTCCCCGTACAGGTTATCCTATTCAATAAATTCAAACGGGTCGTTCTCTTCCCCCACGAACTGGACAGACCCTTCAGGATTATCTACCAACAGCTTCTCCGTATGGACAAATACTGTGATGCATACTATAACAGTATGGAATCCTGCAATAAGTACAAATTCAATCCAGGTATTCTCTGTTGCCGGAGTTCCCCGATCGCTGTACTTTACTGCACCTGCCGGTCCTACCAACATAAGTGCCGACATCAGCCTTACCCCTGCCCGGGTACAGGTACAGGACAGGTATTTCAATCTTGTAGGGCCGTCAGAAGTCCATTTCAGTTATCTTACGAACAGCAATAATATTGGATCAGCAGGCCAGGGATATTTCGGTAATAATTATTTTACAAATTATACGACCAATGGATATGTAAACGCTTTATTCTCCTCTTCCACGGTTATGTCGGACGAGTTCAGGCTTGTGGCTGAAGCCAACTTGACATATGCGACATCTGCTATAATAATGGTGGACCATGGAGCGATCTCAAATTTTTCAATTATTCTTGACAAGACCAATGTATCAGCTGATTCAAACTGGATTACCATATCAGCACGTGCCATTGACCAGTTTAATAACAGGGTTTACGTACCTGCACCCATATCGATCACTTTTTCAGATTCAAGCAATGGCACTTTTCAGCAGAACCCCGTTCTGTCGGATCTCACAGGGCTTACGATTACGATCATGACAACATCACAGTTTGCAGGGGCGGTCCATCAGGTCACAGCGGTATACGGCACTGCCTCTGGAATATCTACCAATATCATTGTCGTTCCGGGAGCTGAATATATATATGTATTAGAACATACAACCAATGCCATGACCGGCCAGCCGTTCAATGTAACAGCAAGGACCAAAGACAGATGGAATAATTTTGTAACAACATATACAGGGGGAGTCGACCTCTCCCATACGGGAAGTACAAATCTGTCAATGCCGTTGACCTCATTTATATCGAACGGGTTCACCACTTTTCAGATAACAAATACGATCATAGAGACCGCCAGAGTAATTGCGGATGATCCGCTTTCGCTGATCATTTCTGCAACCAGCGAGCTGATATATTTCAACGCAGCCGGAGCCACAAAATTCATAATTCAGCATGACAATTCAGGCATTGCCGGAATAAGCGAGAATTTCGAGGTCAGGGCAACCGACGATTTTGATAATGTATACATTAACTTTACAAGTACGATCACCTTAAGTGTCAGCCCGGGTACCCCGGCAACAGTTAACTGGGGGAATATAAACGGGAACGGAGTGTTCCAGAACAACGATCCTGCACCGGGATTTGCAACTTACACGTTCCTTTTAGCTGATGCAGGTATTGTTACACTAAGTGTGAATAATACAACAGCTGAAACAATGAACATACAGATCATGCAGAGCGGTGTGACCGATGAGAACCTCGAAGGAGACATGCTGATCAGCCATAATACAGCCAATAACATATCCATATATGCGCCGTATAACGATCAGACAGGGACCGTTAGAGCCAATCTAACAGATCCGCTGGGAGTACTGGTCAGGGATCTTTTTGGCAATCCTGTTGACGGTACCAATGTTAACTTTACCATACTTTCCTGGCCGTTAAACTCGTCCCGCATGGCGCTTGAGAAATCATCAGCCGCCTCGGATACAGATGGTATCTCAAGAGTATATTTTACCAACGGTACAAAGACAGGCACATATACCATACGGGCAACAGCGCCTTTGGCCGGTTCCCCTCTCGTTCTGACAGCTCATGCAGAAGCCGCTGCCATAAACTTCTTCATGCTTGTGCATGACGGTTATGGCTCTATCAACAATTATGAACCTGTAACCATAACTGTATATGACAGCTTCACCAATCTTGCCGCAAATGCGACAAATACGCTTCTGTTTGACACGGACTCTTCATTAATAAATGGCATCAGATGGACCAACACTTCAGGGAACGGGACGCTTATTGACGGCGGTGCAGGGAACGATACGGCAACCTATAAATTCTCTACTAATGACAATGGGGCAGCAACGATCATGGTCGTACAGACCAATGTCGACTCTTTCAGTATAACCGGAAGCTATCCCGGAATAGGCAATATATCCTCAACAACGATGTACTTTTCAGGATCATCTTTTGAAATTATCAGGGTGTATTCAAGCAACCAGAGAGTAAGGCAGGGCATGACGAACATTAAGGTCTACATGGACATCAGAAATCCCGGGATCTACCAGTCTCGGCCGACAAATATAGGCCTGATATTTACGGCACCTTCAAACAACAACAGAAACGCGGACTATACTTTTATATCCTCTCCATCCAACCCGACATACATCAATCCGCTTAATACGCGGACTTTCAAATTAAGCGTGAATGTAGGAGTAAGCGCTTTTACCGGGGTGATCATGCTTGATGGTTATGTAGAAGGATTTGACAGCTTCAGTTTCGGATATACATCGGATACTTATGCCATCACCAACGGTTCATGGACCATTGTGGTAAACCATCTGGAGACCACGGCCCTCGCCATCAATCCGCTCCAGGCACAGAAAAACCTGACCTCAATGACTTTAAGTTTCCAGGTATTTTACTCTGATAATGTTCCCATAACGAACAATATAATTGCCTCGATGATACGGATATATGCACCGGATAACAGCGATATATCATCTACTTTTATTATTGGTACTCCGCTATTTGACGGCGTACAATGGAACTGTCCTGTAATGCCCACAACAGCTTCACCGTCAGGGCCGAACAATTATTTTGCCCTGTCCGGTATGATCTCAAATATTTATGTTTTGCCGGAGGAGCCATCCTATATAGACCTGGGCGGAGTAAATGGAAGGTTTGAGATAATACATAAAGTTTTAGACCTGAATTATACCGCCATGAACAATCAGGTCATGAAACCGGATGAACCCGTTACAGTATATTTCAACCTCTTCTTCAGCGGGACTTCGGAAGAGGTCACTATGGGAGTACGGGAAGGGAACATTACGATCTACAACTATAAAGGAGATGATGTCTCATCACAGTTTAAAGTGAACACCCCTGCATACATAAACGGAAGATGGGAATGCACGGTCTCATCAACGCCAAGTTCTGAAAACGAAAGAGATTATTACATAGGAATCGGAGGCACTATCAACGGAGATCTTCTGCCGGAAAAATGCTCATGGGAGGACCTCGGCGATCTGGGAAAATTTGCCGTGATCACAAAGAATCATGCATATCCGAACTATCCAAACCCGTTCAATCCCTTAGAAGGTTCGACTACACTTCTTATAGATGTATTAAATGAAACAGACACGGTGAATATAAAACTATATACCAAATCCGGTGTACTGGCCAGGGAACTGAATGAAGGGGATGAGATCGAGAACAAATATAAAGTAGAGTGGGACGGCAGGAACGATGCCGGGAAGATAGTTGCATCAGGGATCTATTACTGCGTGGTACAGATAGGGAATTATAAAACGACGCTCTTCATCTGTGTCTCAAAATAAAACAATTTAAAAAAGGGTAAGGTCTTGTTGTTAAATAATATTTATATATATAAATGGTAGTCGCAAGCTTCACCCTTCGGGCACAAGCAGCTTGCGTTTAAATATATTATTTTTGCTTACACAGGCTAGTTGTACTCGCAGGCTAAAGCCTGCGGCTACCTCAAAATAAAAGACAATTTGAGCAGTTGTTAATATTTTTTCAAAATACGCGAGCAGGTTTCAATATTATTTTTCGCTTTGATATTACCGGGATCAAGTTTCAGGACCATTTTCCACATATCAATGGCTTCTTTTAATTTACCTTTGTTATAGTATTTCAACCCTTTAAAATAATAGGTATTGACCTGTTCTCTGTCAACCTTCACTTTATCCCGTTTTGCCTTGATAGTATCATAATTAAGAATATGGTTCACTTTATTAATGTTCAAGATAGATTTTTGATGAGCAGGCTCCAGTTTTAATACCTCTTCCCAGTTCTGCACTGCTTCCTTATAGTTCCCTGCTTTATAAGCGGCTATACCTTCCCTGTAATACTTATCAACAAGTTCCGGATCAGGTGTTTTTTTTATCACCGGTTCCGGACTGGCGGATCTGATCATCTCGTCGATTCCCGTGTACTTTGGGAAAAGCTTCTTCACAAGCTCAAATTCCTTTAAGGCATACCTCTTGTTCTTTTCGCTTAAATATTTTTTCCCTGCGGTGATATGTTCATCAATAAAAGTGGTAAAAAGCTCCGGGCTTAAGAACCTGGAACACTTTACGATATTTTCACGGGCGATTATATTTAGAGGAAAAATAAAGAGAATGGACCTCCAGACATCCACTGATTTTTGATACTCTTTTTTATTATAGAACTCTTCCCCCCGTTTGATCATATTATCGATCATATTAAAGAAGGGGGATTTAATATCGATCTCTTCCTCCCGTCTGGCCCATAAGGCTTTCTTGGCAAGGTCAAGGTATTCTGAAGCAAAATTATTGCCGGGTGACAAGCTCAAACATTCCGAAAGCCTGGAAATAGCCAGCTCGAATTTCCCGTCTTTATAATTTATAATTCCCTCTTCCAGTAACTTCTGTATCTCTTCTATCTCATCTTCTTTGACCTTCTTTGCCTTCTCCTTTATTTTAGTATTACATTTTTCAATATACTTCTGTGCTTCTTTATTCTTTTCATCAAGGCTCAGGACATTGATAAAAAGCTCCCTGGCTTTTTCATAATTTTCTTTTTTATAATGTTTCTTTCCGGCTTTTAAATAGGCCTTGAGCTGTGTCATCAAATTCTGCTGTTCTTCTTCAAGCTTCCTCATTTTTAACAGCTCATCTCGCCTCTGTAGGGCCGTCTTATTATTCGGATCAAGCCTTAATACTTCCTCATAAATTACGATCGCAGAGGAGAATAATCCTGATTTGACATATTCCTCGCCTTCTTTTAATAATGCTTTTATCTGCTCTACTTTCTCCTTCTGCACTTTTAACTTGAATGCTTCAATGATCCGGTCTTCAATATCTGTCCGTTTTGGGTCAATATTTAAAGCTTTTTGCCAGAGGTAGATCGCTTCATCGTACTTCTCTTCTTTAAAATATTCCTGGCCCATTTTAATATATATTTCCAGGTTCTCTTTTTTAAAGACATCCGGCATCTTCTTCTCATATTCGATCTTATTCTCCCTTGCTTCATTATCCTGGGGATTTAAAAGCCGTGCAATATTATATACAGCAAGGGTCTTCTTGACGGAAAGAGGATCATCATCCTTTTTATGCTCTTCCCCTTTTTCCTTATACTTTTTTACGATCTCAGATTTCAATTCCGGGGTCTTATCAAGCGACTCCCCGATCTTTGCAACATATTTTGTGGCTATTTCATTTTTAACATCATATTCAAATACAATATTAAAATTTGCCAAAGCGTCGATGAACTTCTTCTCTTCATAGTTCTCAAGGCCCAGGCTGGTATAATTATCTATCTTATTCTTTTCTTCAGTACATTTTATAAGATAATAGTGGGCCAGTTTATGATCGGGATTAATATTCAAGGATCTTTCCCACTGCAGAACAGCTTTACGGAACTGCCCGTCATTATAAAGGTCTATGCCTTTTTCACAGATCCTGTCAGCTTCATTTATTTCAGCAGCTTTTAAAAAAATCGGGATCACCATTAAGATCAGTAATAAATATATGATCTTTTTATAATTATTCATAAAGAAGCCACCTAAGCGATCCTGGTATAAGTTTTGTATTTATTCTTTTCTTCTGTTTTGTAACCGCACTGCTCATTAATTTATCTTTTACGGTTGACAGTATAATAAAATCATCTTCAGGTAAGGTAAGGACCTCCACTTTAAAATATCTGTATTTCTTCGCTTTCCCCTGAAACAGTCTGCTCTTCTTAATAATATAAAAAGGAACATAAGGCCACTTTGATCTCAGGCTGGTATAATTCAAGATTGGCGACCAGACATATAATCTCTTTGGAGGCAGGGATTCATCATCTTTAGCTGCAACATACAGATCAAACTTCATTTTTTTCAGTTTTACTCCTTCTATTTCGATCTCTTCTACAGTTAAATTCTCAGGTTTACCGATGAGATCCGCTGTTTTTGACTTATAGACCGGGATCGATAAAATGGAATAATTTTTAATAAGATAAGGAAGAACAGCCTCAACATCTGATGATCCCTCTACAGCTATATTGGTCTCTTCTTCAGTTATCATCTGTGTTATTGTTTCCACCCGGGTTATAAGTTTCTCTTCGGTCCGGCCTGAAACCAGAGAAACAGGCCCGGCTCTGGTATCAGATACATAAAAAGGATACGAAGCCACGCGGCTCTTATTGCTGATCGAATCAACTGCACTAATACGCAAATAAGAGATACCGGAGTCCAGTTTCAGGCTGAATAGATTTGTTTTAATATTTATTATATCCTTATTCACTCTATCTTTACCATGATCAATAACATAAGAGAATCCCACTATTTCCTGATAATCATCCTGTGCATCCACTTTAACCACTGCTGTCCGGTTGGTTACAAACACATCTTTCGGATGGGTAGGAGATGATATTCCGGTTATAAATGGTTTGGTCCTGTCAAGTTTTATGATCACCGTAGCGGCATCACTTTCATTGCCTGCTTTATCATAAAATTTCAGGTTTAAATAATTTGTCCCTTCTGTTAAAAGATTTTTCAGGGAGAGTGAATCTGCTTCGGGAGGAAGATTCTGGATAACTTTTTCAGGGCTGTTCTCCTTATTAATATAATAACCAAATCCTCCGCTGCCGGATACATCTAAAGGCGCTTTCCATCTGATAATTATATCAGCCGAATTATACCATGTATTTTGAATCGTACTTGTGATAACGGGAGGATCAGATGTTGTATCCTCCCTCTTAATAAATATAGCACTTTTATTTTTATCATACTCTTCCTGCCAGGCAATATACTGTGCGTCTTGAAACAGAACGGCTCCGGATAAATATGAATTACCTTTTGTTTTTACAACGACCTCTTTCTCCCCCAGGTCGCCTGAATCCAGGTAATATTCCCTGCTGCAGATCTGAGAATACTTCTTATCCAGCATGGACCAGAATATTTTAATGGATTCAGAAAAGAAAAGAGTGGTATGGTTATAGCAGTTCTTTTTTTCCAAATTGACCTTCAGGGGGGTTATCTCCTCCCCTTCCTTTACAAACCCGATATAGACATTCCAGATATTCTCTTCAAACTCGCTCCAGACCAGGCCTTTATTATCCCGGTTTATGATCGGAGTATATTTCAACCCTTTCTTCTTATCCAGCAGTTTCTTCTGATCAATGATCTTTCCGGTCTTTTGATCCACTTCAGCCATAAACAGCTTGTCAATGCTGATATCAGCCTTTTTTATATTCTCACGGCCCTGATAGATAATAAAAAACCTCCCCTTAAAGAGAAAGACGGAAGGAAAAAAGATGGCTGTTTTCGTATCTTCCGATGCTAAAATAGTCTCAGGGTCGGACCAGGTTGCCCCGTTATTCACGCTTTTCAGATACTTGAGGTAATAATCCCCTTTCTCTTCTTCGATATAAAAAAGATACAC
>JAHITG010000155.1 GCA_018817865.1 Spirochaetota bacterium | reverse complement strand
TGTAAAAGGTAGGAGTCTGCAAGGGCTACTTCGATTTTCAGGATCTTTAAAGCATATACACCCAGTCCCACGGTCCAGAGTACTTGCGTTTTATTCTGAAACTCTTCTCCAGCACCGCCGTCAAAAAAGGAGTCAGAGAAGAACCCTGTTCTGAAATGTGCCCCGGTTTTCTCTTCCAGGAACATAACACCAATATGCGGATGGAGGGTTTTGAAAAAGCCGTTTTCGATCTTATGAAAAGGTGCAGTATTATTCCCGTCTTCAATGAATTCAATAGCGGACCAGTTCTGGTATTCAAAGTCGATGGATCCTACTAATTTTGGTGTTAAGAGAACAGCTATACCTATAGTTAGAATATCCGGAAAGGTCTCTTTAAGGTCTGCAATTGCCCCGTGTGAACCCCAGTCTATCTTTACCTTGCTTTGATAGTTCAGACCAAAGTGAAGTTCTTTATAAGGATGGTAAAGTAATCCGGTCTGATAACTGAACCCCCAGCCGTCACTGCTGAAAGATTCAGTATAAGTAGCGTAATTTACACCGAGATTCAGCCCCACTGTAAATTGCTTCCCGATCGCCATGGCAATAGCGGGTGCAAATTTATACATGGCAAACTCATTGGGTATTTTTCTTTGAAAAGGACTGTAAACAGCAAATGCTAATGCTGTGTTGTATTTATCTTTAGAAGGATACACGAAGCCTAATAAAGCAGGAACTTCATAAGTTAACTTTAATTTTGGATCAAATCCCTCCAGTTTTATCTGAGAATCCATTGTATAAAAGACAGCTGAGTTTTTAACCTGTACCAGGCCGGCGGGATTGAAATAGATCGCAGAGACATCATCAGCTATTGCTGTAAAAGCCCCTCCTACAGCCAGTCCTTTAGCTCCACACCGGTAAATATCATACGGACGCCACTCAGCTGCTGCCGTATTCAGGAAGATAATTAATATAAATATAAGGATTTTCATGGTTAGATCCTTGATTAATATTTTATCCATAGAGATTGTAATGTCAACTCAAATTAAAAAAAAGCTTGCCATATATTATAAATTTTATAGCTTAAATAAAAATAAGTTTCAGGAGGAAGATTTTGATCATACTGACAGGCGGAGCAGGGTTTATAGGAAGCGCTTTTCTGTGGAAGCTTAATAAAGAAGGTAAAAAAGATGTGACCGTTGTGGATAAACTTGACAATACAGATAAGTGGAAAAATCTACGGGGTAAATTGTTTGATGATTATATAGATAAAGATGATTTTTTGTGTCTACTGGAAGCAGGAAAATTTAAAAAAATTGATACGATCTTTCATATTGGAGCCTGCAGCAGTACCACAGAGAATGATGCACATTATTTGATGTCTAATAATTATCAGTACAGTAAAAGAATTGCCTTCTGGTGTGCAAATAATAATATCAAATTGATCTATGCTTCCTCTGCTGCCACCTATGGTGACGGTAAACTGGGGTATAAAGACGATCATGATTCTCTTATTAAGCTGAAACCCATGAATATTTACGGTTATTCAAAGCATGCATTCGATCTATGGCTTATGCAAAATAAATTATTAAATAAATTTACCGGGTTAAAATATTTTAATGTTTACGGGCCCAATGAATATCACAAAGAAGATATGATGAGTGTTATCTGTAAAGCCTATAAACAGATACAGGAGACCGGCAAGTTAAAACTCTTTAATTCATATAAGCAGGGAATTGCTCATGGTGAACAGAAGAGAGACTTTATCTACATAAAAGATGTTTTGGAGATAATGTATTTTTTCTACAAGAATCCGACTAAGAGCGGGATATACAATCTTGGTACAGGAATCGCCAGAAGCTTTAATGACCTTGCATCAAGTATCTTTAAAGCGATGGGAAAACAAAAGCAGATCAACTATATTAACATGCCAATACAGATACGGAATAAATATCAGTATTTTACAGAAGCTGATCTGGGGAAACTAAAAAAATCCGGATACAAAAAAAAGTTTTACAGCCTTGAAGAGGCAGTAATAGATTATGTGCAGAATCATCTTTCAGCGGAAGATCCTTATTTATGAAAAAATTCTATATTGAGACATATGGATGCCAGATGAACGTTGCACAGTCCTCTCAATTAAGGGACCTGATGATTGAAAATTCTTTTTCAGAGGTCTCTTCCTATTCCCGGGCAGATATTATTATTATCAACGCATGCTCTGTTCGCGAACATGCAGAAAGAAAAGTCTTCAACAGGATCATATATTTTAATTTATTGAAAAAGAAAAAACCGGATCTGAAGATCCTGGTAGCCGGCTGCTTTGCACAGAACAACAAGGAGAAGATCAATTCAGATATAATAATCGGGGCATCCAGGATGATGGAGATCCCGGGCATATTGATGAAAGAGATCAATGAGAAATACATGGATGTGAAGATGGATGAATACAGGTTTTTTCCGCCTGTTCA
>JAHITG010000154.1 GCA_018817865.1 Spirochaetota bacterium | reverse complement strand
TATTCATTAGGAGTTGTCTTTTTTCGGATACTTTCCGGAGAGATGCCTTTTCAATCCACAGATGTAAATAAGTTAATGCATGAGCAGGTAGCTGTTGAGGCTCCGAGAATACGAGAAAAGAAATCCGGAATATCAAAGACCATTGAAGAAATAATAACAAAGCTGCTTCAGAAAGAACCGGATCTAAGGTATCAGAGTACTAAAGGATTATTGTATGATCTTGAACGGTTTGAGAGAGGAGAAAAAGAATTTTTAATAGGAGAAAGAGACCAGAAAGTAAAGCTGACATACCAGACAAAGTTAATAGGCCGTGATGAAGAGATAGAGACAATAAAGAAGATATATGAAAAAGCAGAGAATAGTGAGGGAGCTGTAATATTCATTGGGGGGGAACCGGGAGCAGGGAAGAGCAGATTGGTGGAAGGAATAAAAGAATATTTATATGAGAAGGGTTACGAAGATGATCTGTTTTTGTCTGGTAGGTGTTTGAGTCAGGAAAACAAGATGCCTTATTTACCTTTTAGAGATCTGCTGAATGAGTATATTAGAAAAGTGGAAAAATTAGGAAAAGAAGACAGAGAGAAGGAGAAAAAACGGATCAAGAGTGTTGTTGGAAATTTAGGAGAGATCATACTTCAGTTAAATCCCCACATGAATGAGATAATAAAAGATCCTCCTGAACTGGTGCCTCTGGATCCCGAAAGAGAAAACCAGAGATTTTTAATGGTGGCTTCCAAGCTATTCTGTCAGATAGCAGGAAAAGATCAGGTAGGAGTCCTCTTTCTGGATGATCTGCAATGGGCTGATGAAGGCAGTATAGGCCTCTTGAGAGAAATTATAGAGAACGTTAAAAAAACAAAGTTGATAGTATTAGGGACTTTTCGTGACAATGAAGTGGGACGTGATCACAGCTTGTCAAAGTTGATGGCTGAAGGAGGAAAGAAAGGGTATCCAATATATGAGATACAGGTAAAAAAATTCGATCATAATAGAATGAACAGGATGATAGCTCAAATATTAGGAGAAAAAGAGGTAAAGGCTCATAAGCTGACAGATTACATTTTGGAGAAAACAGGGGGTAATGTCTTTTTTGCAATAAATGTGGTGAGGGAATTGGTAGAAGAGAAGGCCCTGATCTGGAGTAAAGATTATTGGAAGGAAGATTGGAAGAAAATAAAAGCGATAAAGATATCTGCAAATATGATAGAAGTGATACTCAAAAGGATCGAGGAACTATCTGCTGAATTAAATGAGTTACTCTGTATAGGATCGGTGATAGGAAGGGAGTTTGAGATAAAAATACTATATAGATTATTATCTGATTATACAAAGGAAAAGATAATTGGATTAATAGATGATGCAATAGAACATCAGTTGATCGAAAGGAGTATAGAAAAGGAGAAGGTCATCTTTGTTCATGACAGGATCAAAGAAGCCTTTTATCAGAAGATAGGAAAAGAGAAAAAGAAGGAATTACATTTATCATTAGCCAAAGTGTTTGAAGAGGTGTACTCGAATGATCTGGAACTTGTTTTATTTGATCTGGCTCATCATTATATAGAAGGAGGAGATAAGGATAAGGCTTTACAATATGCATTGCCGGCCGCTAAGAAGGCAAAACAGGAATATGCCAATGAAGAGGCTATCCGGTATTATAAGATCAGCATTGATCTATTAGTGAAGAAGAAGAGAAAGAATTCCCAGGAATGGATCAAAACCCAGGAGGATTTAGTAGAAGTTTACCTTGTTATCGGGAAGAGCGATGAAGCCATTAAGATCACAAAGAAATTATTACCATTAAAAAAAGGAAATATTGAGAAAGCCAGAATATACAGGCAGATCGGGGAAGCGTATCAGAAGAAGGCAAACTGGGAAGCAAGTGAAGAGAATCTGGGTAAAGGGCTGGAGCTTTTAGGGTACAAAATTCCACGTACAAAAACAAAAGTTGTTTTTACTCTTTTTAAAGAGGTGTTGAAACTGATTTTTCGGAATGTTTTTAAATTAAGTTATAAACCGGGAAAGATTATTAGAGAGGAAGATATTGAGATCTCAAGGTTTGACATGCCTCTTAACTATATGTACGGCTTAAGCAGTCTTGAAAAATGTGTATGTAATATTATCAGCATGTATAATCTTGCTAAATTTCGAATAGGAAAATCAGACGGATTGGGTATTATTTCCGGTTCTTTTGCCGGTGTATTAAGTTTTCTCTCATTGTTTAAACTTTCCAGGCATTATCATAAAGTTACATATGCATTGAATACAGAGATAGAAAATCCCTTAGGTATAGCACATACTATTATGTTTTCAGGTGTTTTACATTATTTATTAGGGGAGTTTGATAAAAGTATGGAATATTATGAGAAGGGCCTGGACCAGTATACAAGTATAGGAGATATGTGGGAAGTTGGGATGATTTATAATTTAAAAGGGCACACTCTCCGTTATACCGGTGATTATAAAGAGAGTTTAGATAATTTTATATCCTATTTGGAAATAAGTCAGAAGATCAAGGATGAATATGGCATATCTTCCGCCATGTCCTATTTAGCCCTGGCATATATTGAAAACGGCGATTATGAAAAAGCTTTGGAATGGAATAAAAAGTCATTAAAGATCAGCGTACCGGCAAAGATCTTATACAATGTCTGTTTTGGATATATCCATATGGGCTACCTGTATGAAGAGAAAGGAGATTTTAAGAAAGCTGTCAATTATTTAGAAAAAGCTCGAAAATTATATACGACTAATTTATTTCTGCAGGATTGGACTTGTGTAGTCTACCATCATCTGGCGAATAATTATATTGAAGATTTTAGATTAAATATTAGGAACTTTGATTTTAAGCAGAAATGGAAATATCTTTTAAAAATTAAAAGGACATGTTCTATAGCATTGCTTGTAACTTCAAGGTGGGCAAACCATAAAGGAGCAGCCTGGAGAGTAATGGGAAAATATTGTGCTCTGAAGAATAAAAAAAGGAAAGCGGAAAGATGTTTTAAAAGAAGCGTATTATTAACAGAAAAAATTGGAAGGAGATACGAACTGGGCCGTAGTTTATATGAGTATGGTCATTTTCTGAAAAATATTGGCAGGGAGAACGAAGCAAAGGAGAGATGGGAAAGAGCTTATAAAGTATTTACTGAGATTGCATCAAAAGAGTATATAGATCGGTGTAAGAAAGTTTTGAGTATTAAAGAGGATAGAGAGGATGATACTAGTATCACATCACAGGACCGGCTCAAGACTGAAAGGCGTATGAATACAGTACTGGATACCAGCCGGTATCTTTCATCTATCCTTGTTTTGGAAGAGCTTTTGGATAAGATCATGAACTCCACCATTGAACTGGTAGGGGCGGAGAGAGGTGCCCTGCTTCTTTATCCGGATGAAGATGAGAATAAACCGCATCAACTTGAAATCAAAGTGATCAGGGATGTGAAGGAGGAGACAAAAAAGGATACCTTCCATGTGAGCCAGAAGATCCTTTCGGTCATTGAGAAGGAGATGAAGCCATTGATCATTACAGATGCTCTGACAGATCACGATTTAAAGACCAGGGCCAGCGTAATAAAGACGGGTTTAAAATCAGTTCTATGCTCCCCGATCATGATCAAAGGAGAGCTTCTGGGTGTCATCTACCTGGACAGCCGTTTAGTGAGCGGTCTTTTTTCAGAGGATGATCTGCAGGTGCTGGAGCTTCTGGCCAGTCAGTCCGCCGTCTCCATCCAGAATGCCAGGCTCTACAAGAAATCCATTGTGAAGGAGAGGATGGAGCGGGACCTCCAGATCGGAGGGGAGATCCAGAAGTACTTTCTGCCCAAGAAGATCGAGAAGATAAAGAATTTTCTGCTCGATCCCTACTATTCTCCTGCTGAGTTCATCGGAGGTGACTATTTTGATGTGGTCAAAATGGGAAAGGATAAATACGGTGTTATTATCGTGGATATCTCCGGCCATGGTTCTTCCGCTGCCATTGTCATGTCCGTCATTTCGTTCATCTTTCACTCGGTGATCGAGAAGATCAAGAGCCCGGCAAAGTTAATGGATATCTTGAGTTCAAGACTATTACAGAGGTTAAAAGCAGAGAAGTATGCTACGGGTATCTTTTTGATATATGATGCTAAAACAGGATCATTCGAGTATACCAATGCCGGCCATAATGATCCGATAGTGTACAATAAAAAGACAGGAAAGATCCAGGAACTGACAGGAGGCAAAGGCATGCCCATCGGTGTCTTTGAAGATGCGAAATTTACGAATGGGAAGTATAAGCTTTTAAAAGGTGACATCCTCCTGCTTCAGACAGACGGGGTATATGAGACCATGAATGAGAAGAGACAGCAGTTTGATCTGGAGAGGGTAAAAAAAATTCTTCAGGCTCATGCCGGGCAGGACCCTGAAGCGATCAATAAAAGTATCATATCAGAGGTGAGTAAGTTCCGCGGGGACAAACCGCAGGCGGATGATATAACGATCATAACGATGAAGAAAGTGGGATGATGAAATTGGAGATATTGATTTTCCTCATTCTCGCATTGCATCCATGCAATGCTCCGAGGGTAAAATTGATTTT
>JAHITG010000017.1 GCA_018817865.1 Spirochaetota bacterium | reverse complement strand
CTCTATGGTTCCCTGAAAAGGAGTTTTCCTTTTCACTTTTGACCAGGGCAATGAAGCCGTACATGGGTCCGGATGCCCGGGTCCTTGACCTGGGAGCCGGCACCGGCAACCTTTCACGAACGATTCTCGAAACCTATCCCGAAGCTAAAGTAACCCTGGTGGATTTTTCATCCAATATGCTGGAGGAAGTTTCCCATGTACTGTCAAAGCACAAAGGAACTTACACAATTCGGGAAGGCGACCTTTTCCGGATCGATTATCCCGAAGAAGAATACAACTGTGTGATCTCAAGTTTTGCCCTGCACCACGGCAGGGGTGCAGATGTATACGGACAATTATATAAGAAGATCTATAAATCTCTTAAACAACCCGGACTCTTTATCTGCTGTGATGTTATTGAAGGAAGCCATAAGCCCTTCTCCGAACTGAATGAAGGAGGATGGAGGGAGTTCTTAAAGAAGAATTTTTCAGAGAAGGAGATAGCCAGGATCTTTTCCAATTACAGGCAGGAAGATTCACCCCTTGCAATGAAAGAGCACCTGGACCTTTTAGCTGATGCCGGGTTTATCAATTCAGATGTCTTGTGGAAGAAATTCAATTTCGGGATCTATGCCGGGGTCAAGCAGTGATCAGACAACCTTTCCGATGATCTTTGCTTTTTTATTGAGCAGTTCCTGAGCAGCCTTCCTGACAGCTTCCAGGTGAGACTCCTCTGTTATTATGATCAAGCC
The DNA here is from genome assembly GCA_018817865.1 of Spirochaetota bacterium. GTDB lineage: Bacteria > Spirochaetota > JAHITG01 > JAHITG01 > JAHITG01 > JAHITG01. The sequence continues at coordinate 4,808 of JAHITG010000017.1, read as the reverse complement.
TACTCCCATATTAAAGACCCGGAACATCTCTTCAGTTTTAATATCTCCGGTTTTCTGTATGAAGTTAAAGATCGGCAGAATGTCGATATCATCATAATTGATCTGAAGCTTTAAGCCTTTTGGAATGATCCTGACGGTGTTATCATGGATCCCTCCGCCGGTGATGTGCGAAATACCATTGATCGGGATCTCCTTCACGAGATTTTTAATTAACGGGAGGTAGGAGAGGTGCGGAGTCAGAAGGAGATTATCCAGCGTATCTCCCAGTTCATTGATAAACTGGCTGATCTTGAAATCATTGGTTTCAAAAAAGAGTTTATTCACAAGGGAGAACCCGTTGGTGTGCAGGCCGTTGGATCCGATGCCGATCAGGACATCCCCTTTTTTTATAGCCCTTCCGTTAATGACCTCGTCCTTATTAAGGATCCCTACGATGGTCCCGGCAAGGTCCAGCATCCCTTCTTTGTATACCCCGGGCATTTCAGCTGTCTCCCCGCCGATCAGAGCACAGCTGTTCTCCTTGCAGGCTTTCACCACTCCGGTTATGATCTGGGAGAGTTCCTCTTTTTGCAGTTTTCCGGAAGCAATATAATCCAGGAAGAAGAGGGGTGTGGCATTATGGACCGCAATATCATCTACGCAGTGATTAACGATATCTTCTCCGATGATATTCAGCTTACCCGCCATCTTCGCTGTTTTGATCTTTGTACCGACACCGTCGGTTGAGGCAACCAGTATTCTGGCATCATCGATCTGATAAAATCCGCCGAAATGGCCGATCCCCTGGACCACATTTTTATTAAATGTGCTTTCAATACTTTTCTTCAGGTCTTTCAAGGCTCCTGATGCCAGGTCTATGTCCACACCGGATTTTTTATAATCTAATCCCATTTAATATCCTCATTCTTTTATTTTTCAAATATATTTTTTTGGATCTTTATTTTTGGCTTTATGGGGTATTTATTATTAAAACAGGCAAAACAGAATTTATTCTTCTCTTTCCCCAGTATTTTCTGCAGTCCTTCTATGGATAGATAAGATAGGGAATCAACCCCGAGAAATTATCTAATACCTGCAATAGTATTATTATGCTTGATAAAGGTCGTCTCATCCGGTGTGTCAATACCGTAATAGCAGGAATGGGCATAAGGGGGAGAGGCGATCCGGAAATGGATCTCCTTCGCACCGCCCTGTTTCAGGATCTTTACTATTTTTTTAGATGTCGTACCCCTGACGATGGAATCATCGATGATGACCACTTTTTTACCTTTTAATATATTAGAGACCGGCATCAGCTTGATCTTTACGTCATTCTCTCTGATAAGCTGTGTGTTCTGTATAAAGGTCCGCCCGATATAGTGATTCCTTACCAGTCCCATTTCAAAGGGGATCCCTGATCCTTTGCTGTACCCCAATGCAGCATAATTTCCTGAATCCGGCACGGCAATGACGATGTCTGCTTTTACGCCTGACTCTTTTGCAAGCTCTCTTCCGCATTCTTCCCTGAATTCATTGACGGAAAATCCGAAGATCGTGCTGTCCGGCCTGGCAAAATAGATCAATTCAAAAACACATTGGCTGATCTCTTTACTTCTATCATAATGGATCGATCGTAATCCGTTCTTGTTAATGACTACCAGCTCCCCGGGTTTTATCTCCCGAATTGGTTTTGCATTAATGATCCGCAGGGCACTGTCCTCAGAGGAGACGATAAAGGAATTTTTAAGTTTTCCCAGCCATAGAGGCCTGAATCCCCTCGGGTCTCTGGCTGCTATGATCCCTTCTTTTGTGATAAAAAGGAGGGAGAACCCGCCTTGAGCGATCTTTAAGGATTCTATTACTGCATCGGCAATGGTCTTTTTTTTGGACCGGGCAATGAGGTGGAGTATGACCTCACTGTCCACTGTTGTCTGGAATATAGCACCGATCTTTCTCAATTTGTCCCTTATCTGCCCGGCATTGATCAGATTTCCGTTATGGGCTATTCCCAGCATTCCCTTGTGAGAATCGATCAGCAGGGGCTGAATATTTACGGAAGAGGTGCTTCCTGTAGTGGAGTATCGTACATGACCGATGGAAAAATCACCTTTATATCTGTTCATATCGATCGTTTTGATATACTGGCTGACCAGGCCCAGCCCTTTAAGCTGTCTTAACTTGTTCTTTTTATTATTGTATACTAATCCGACACTCTCCTGTCCCCGATGCTGGAGGGAATAAAGCCCCAGGAATGTCAGGTTTACGCTATCTTTATTATTGTATATACCGAATATTCCGCATTCTTCATTTAATTTTTTCATATGGATCCTTAAAAGTTTTAAATAGTACGCTTGTATATTAATGAAAATATTTATATGTTTCCATTATTTTTTTAATTTTTCCACGGCATTTTTAAAGATCTGCAATCCAAAAGGAACGATCTTTTTTTCATTAGCTCTTAAAGTGTGATACCATGGATGCTGATGTTCATATACGAACCTTTCCGGATGGGGCATCATTCCCAGTATCTGCTCAGTTGGATCTATTATTCCTGCGATCCCCAAAGAAGAACCATTCGGATTGTCAGGAAAGGAGATATTGTCTGTATTGCCGTTTGCATCACAATAACGGAATGCGATGCTTTTATCTTTTAGTTTATTTAATGTTGCTTTATTGTCAGTAACGAATTTACCTTCTCCGTGTGCAATAGGCAGGGCAATTACTTCGGGAAGGCCTTTGGTCCAGAAATTTGATCCTGTGCTTTTCAGATATATCCAGCGGCATTCAAACCTCTTTGAATCATTCCGGATCAAAGAGTAGCTTTGAGGTGAGTCTTTCCTGTCGGATAAAATGCCTGATTTTACCAGTACCTGGAAGCCATTGCATATTCCTAAAAGCAGTTTTCCTCTATTCAAAAAATCCTTCATCTCTTCTTTAAATATGAATTTCGTCTCATTGGCCAGTATCTTTCCGGCACTGACCGTATCCCCGTAAGTGAACCCTCCGGGGATCACTATAAAATCATATTTTTTAAAGAGGCTCTTCTCTTCCTTCAGCCTGTTTATATGATGCAGGTCCACCTGATCAGATCCTGCCAGCTTTAAAGCTCGTACTGTTTCAGCATCGCAGTTGATCCCTGCCGTCCGTAGAACTAATGATGTTATCTTTTTCATTTTTTTAATATTCTTTTCCAGTATTTTTCCAGTGTCTCTACTTTCGTATTGATAACTGTAGTTTCATCATGAAATATTTGAAATTCATTGGAATAAGATATCCGTCCGATGAGGCCGTGTTTGATCCCTTTAAAAAAATCATGAAACTGTTTGATCCTGTCCTTCTGTACCTCTACAAGGAATCTTGAATTGGTCTCTGAAAAAAGTATTTCATGGGAATGTTTAATATCTCTGGAAGTCGGAATGTTTGATAAGGTTCCTATGAACCCCTTGTTCCCTGCCAGGGCCATCTCAGCCAGGCCTGTGACGAGTCCTCCGTCAGAAATATCATGTGCCGAAATAATAAGGCCCTTGTCAATGGCTTCTTCCATTCTATTGAAAACAGCATGCGCTTCTTTAAGATTTACCATGGGGAGATTATCATCCGAGCATTTATGGATCTGATGAAAACAACTGCCGCCCATCTCGTTTTTCGTCTCGCCGATTATAAAGACTGCATTCTCTTCCTTTTTTAAATCCATTGATACTATATTCTTTGTCTTTACGGGACCGAAAATAGATATCAGCAGTGTATAGGGGATGGAGATCGTCTTATTCTTTTTATAAATAAATTCATTGTAGAAGCTGTCTTTTCCGGATATAAAAGGCAGGTTATAATTCAAAGCGGCATCATGACAGGCCTGTGCTGATTTTACAAGTGCCCCCAGCCTGTCATTCTGCTCCGGGTTTCCCCAGCAGAAGTTATCCAGAAGTGCTGCACCCTGCAGACTTCCGCCGATGGCAATATAATTTCTGATCGCTTCATCTATTGAGGATAGAGCCATCTGATAAGGGTCAATATCTCCGTACCGTACATTGATGCCGTGAGCAACAGCGATCCCTTTGTCCATGTCCTGAAAATCAGGTATGATCACGCTTCCGTCACCCGGCCCCTGTCGCAGGCCCTGAAGGGGTTTTAAAAAAGTGGCGCCTTTTACTTCAAAGTCATATTCCCTGATAACTTTTTCTTTACTGGATATTTCATGAGTACAGAGCAGTCTTAAGAGGTCTTTTGTATGGTCCTTTGCCGGTTTGAATGCTTTAGTCTTCTTTATTTTGGGTTTTGTATAGGTGATCTTGAATCTTTTCCCCGGCACACCGTCATGAAGGAATTCCAGGTCCAGATCACCGCATAATGTTTTTTCATAATAGACTTTTAATCTATTGGTATCCGTAAAACGGCCAATGACCGCGGTCTCTACATCTTCTTCTTCAAACATTTTCAAGAGTTGTTTGAGCTTGTTTTCGGGTACGGAGAGGACCATTCTTTCCTGTGATTCTGACAGGAATATCTCCCATGCCTTTAAATTTTTATGTTTTAAGATAGCTTTTTCCAGGTAGACTTCAGCTCCGGCTCCTTCTGCCATCTCTCCCACAGCTGATGAGAAACCTCCGGCACCGCAATCCGTGATAGAGTTGAAGAGGTCCATATCCCTGGCTCTTATCAGGACATCCATCAGTTTCTTTTCCGTGATGGGATCCCCGATCTGGACTGCACTGGAAGAGGTCTCTTCTGATCTGTCATCCAGTTCCACGGATGAGAAGGTAGCGCCGTGGATCCCGTCCTTTCCGGTACGTCCTCCAATAACAACTATGTTGTCCCCTTTCTTCAGATGT